>CAZZIY010000047.1:0-11036 GCA_964654525.1 uncultured Vampirovibrionales bacterium
GAATTTACTTTGAAGTGACTGCCGCAAACGCAGAACAAGCCGAAGCCCGCCGTGCTGCCACGGAAGCTGCCATCAGGTACTGGCTTGATGCCGAATTTGGGATTCACTCAGACGACATCAAAGCAAAGGACTGAGCCTTATAAAAAAGCTCTCTTGCCGCATTACAAAAAAGGCTATAACCGCTTTCTCATCGCGATACGAGGCGCCTGATGCCATCCCACCTCAATTTCTTCCTGCCAAATGTCTCGTAAATCGGGGAACTCATCAAGGACGGGACTAAATTCTTTGTACCCTTGCGTTTCATAATAAGGTGCGTTCCAGGGCACATCGCGAAAGGTGAACAGTGTCATATAGGCAGCCTTATTTTCTTTAGCCCAGTTTTCGGCTGCCTCCAATAACCCCTTTCCAATGCCCTGACGCTGGACGTGCAACCGAGTGTTTAGTTCAAACAAATGCATGCCCGTATCATCGTTTTTGCTTGCCTTGGATAGCGGCAGCACCATTGCAAAACCAAGAATATCCTCGCCGTGAAGAGAATCCTCTTCGTGCTGGACAGCCACAAGAGTCACCCCATCGCGCAACACACGGGTATGCTCAGCGTCATCTCGATATGTCCTTCGGACACAAAAGCCGTAGCCAGGCCAAGTCTCATACAGGCTTGAAGCTTCCAGCTCCAGTTGCTGGAGCACAGGCACTAGTCGCGTATCGTTAACAGGATCGACTTTTCTGAGCGTCCAGCGGAGCTTGGGCTTAGGCGCCGACATATTCCTTAATCTCTGCCGTGAGTTTACCCGGATCCAGACGGACGCTGGGACCCATGGTAGAAGTGATATACACAGATTTCACATACGTGCCTTTGGAGGCCGACGGACGGGCCCGCAGAATCGCATCGTACAAAGCAGAGAAATTCTTGAGAATCTGCAGTTCAGAGAACTCTGAGCGGCCAATGGGGACATGGACAATCCCTTGCTTGTCTGCGCGGAATTCAACCTTACCGGCTTTCACTTCTTTCACCGCTTGGGCGAGATCAAAGGTGACGGTGCCCGCTTTGGGGTTAGGCATCAAGCCGCGCGGCCCAAGCAATTTACCCAATTTAGCCAGCAGCACCATCGCATCCGGTGTGGCAATCAAGACATCAAAGTCGAGCCAGTTTTCTTTCTCAATTTTTTCGACCAAATCTTCACCACCGGCAAAGTCAGCACCCGCGTTTAAGGCTTCTTTCACTTTTTCGCCTTTGGCAACAACCGCCACACGGACTGTTTTTCCCGTACCTTCCGGCAGTACTACTGTGCTACGGACTTGTTGATCGGCGTGTTTAACATCAATACCCAAACGCAAGTGGCATTCGATGGTTTCATTGAATTTGGTCTGACCAGTCAGGGCTTTTTTCAGACCCGCAACACCATCTTTGGCATTACTGGGTTGGTCTAAGCCTTTTAGTGCTTCTGCAAATTGTTTTTGACGACGGGTGAGTTTAGCCATAATAGAAGGTCTCCTAGTGGTTCAGGCGATGGGGTCTCTTGTCTCGCTTGTTTATTGGGCGGACAACCATCTCCCACGGGTAACAATAGTTGGGGATAAACAATAACAGGATAGTGAAAACAGGATATTTATTCGACGACGTTCACGCCCATGCTGCGGGCAGTGCCTGCCACCATCAATTCGACAGCGTCTACATCATTGGCGTTCGAGTCTGCCAATTTCAGTTGGGCAATTTCACGCACTTGAGATTTGGTGATACTGCCCACTTTGGTTTTGTTGGGAACAGCAGAGCCTTTTTCAATTTTAGCGGCCTGAGTAATCAAGAACGACACCGGTGGTGTCTTCAGCGTGAAGGAGAAAGAACGGTCTTCATACACCAAGATTTCAACCGGGATAATTTGTCCGGTTTTATCGGTGGTGGCAGCATTATACTGCTTACAGAATTCCATAATATTGACCCCGTGCTGACCTAGCGCGGGTCCAATGGGAGGCGCGGGATTGGCCTTGCCTGCCTGGATCTGAAGTTTAATTTTTCCGGTTACTTTCTTAGCCACGGGACTGGTTTCCTCCGAATATTTTTGCAGAGTGCTTTTTAGAGAGACGCTCTGCCTGACGACACCTTAAACAAATGCTTATACTTTCTGGACTTGGTTGAACACCAACTCCACAGGGGTTTCTCGGCCAAAGATAGAGACTGAAGCCTTGAGTTTTTCTTTTTCGGGATGCACTTCAGTGACGGTCCCTTCAAATTCTGCAAACGGACCGCTGATAATCCGAACCGTTTCACCCACTTTGAGATCGATCTCAATCTTGGTGGGCGCAGGACCGCTGCGAACCAGAATCCGACGAATTTCAGCATCTTTGGCAGGAATAGGCTTTTTCTCGCTGCCGACAAATTTGGTAACCCCTGGGGTGTGGCGAACCACGTACCAGGAATCATCATCCATCACCATTTCAACCAGAACATAGCCTGGGAAAATTCGCTCATCACGCTCCTGGCGTTTGCCGTCCTTGATTTTGGTGACAGACTTCTGGGGGACTTCCACCCGGAAAATCTTGTCGCCCATGTTCATCGACTCAATCCGCCGCTCGAGATTGACTTTGACTTTGTTCTCGTGCCCTGAATAGGTGTGGACAATGTACCAGCGCTTGGTTTTTTTGGCCGGGGTTTTAACCACTTCGACATTGCCTTCAGGCAAAGCACTTTCATACACAGGAGGAGGAGCAAAGGGTTTCTCAACAGAGGTATCTACAGACCCTTGACCTGTTCCATACTCGTCAAAGCTCAATTTTTCACGCTTATTGGAGACAGCCACATTCTTCAGCTGAGGAAAGCTGCTGGACCCTGAGGTTTCATCTCCACCCTCTTCAATCGAAGGGGTGTCGAGAGAGTCAGAAGTGATTTCTGCTGACAGCTCGGTGTCCATGTCAGTGTCTGTATCAGTAAAAGCGTTAATATTCATGCAAAAAATTCCATTACGCGTGTGTGAGGGAGTAACAAACAAAACATAAAATTACTAGCAAAACATAAAATTACTTGATGGCGTGAGGGGTAATGAGTTGAATCACCCAGTGAATCAGATTATCAACCGCCCAAAGACCCAAGCTTACCACAGAGGCCATTACCAATACCACGATTGTTTGTGCCCAGATTTGGGGCCAGGTGGGCCAACTAATTTTGCCCCATTCCTGTTTAACACCTCGGGCAAAACCGCTAATAGCTTCTATAAACGAGGCGTTTGAATCTGATGTATTTGCTTTGGGCTTTGATGAAGTGGCCGTCACAGGGGCTCCAGTGGGCTTTTTAACCGAATTTTTGGATGAGTTTTTAGACGTGGTAGCCATCAGGATCTCGCAAACAGAACCTACTAATGAGAAGGGTACGCGCCCTGGAGGACTTGAACCCCCGACATCCGGTTTTGGAGACCGACGTTCTACCACTGAACTAAGGACGCATAACACACAGCAGAGTGGGTTTATTTTGTCTCACGGTGTTGGACATGCGACCCACAGCGTGGGCAAAACTTACGGAGTTCTAATCGTTGGGTCACGTTCTTTTTGTTTTTCGTGGTCGTGTAGTTACGCTCCTGGCAATCCACACAGGCCATGGTGATGATATTGTCTTTTTTCTTGGCCATAAGAGCTGGTTCCTAAGCCTTATTTCTGAGTAATATTCACTAAAGAACGATATGGTAGCGTCAATAAATGAGGGTGTCAACGGGGATTCCCGCCGTGATTATTTTCCCCCATCCTCTCTTAGCACCAAGGGCATAATTTGCTCCTGGACTGGACTTCTCAATAAACGATCGGCCGCTTGCTTTGCCAAATTTGCAATACCATTATACTCTTTTCGGACAGTAGCATCTTCTTCTATACTTCGCATCACATTGGCTGTTCTACGAATGACATCTAAAGTGTCTCCTGGAAATTCTTCATCTAAAATCTTGTTCCAGTCACCATGTTCACCCACCCATTCTTGAATTCCGTTAGAAGGTCTGGCATTGAGCGGGTCAAATTTTGGCAATAAAGAGGCATCAATATCTGTCTGCAAGGATTCAATCACAGACTGAACCTGGGGATCAGAGGAAGTCGCGGCCATCAACCCGTCCATATCTTTTCCAGAGACAGTGGCTGCAATCACAGCAGCAAATTGAGCCGGTGTTAACCCTTTAAATAACCCCTTTTGAATCCCTTTTGCGATAAAAATATGATTGGGCGTATGGATCGCCGCTGCAATTTTGCCTAAAGGCGTCAATTGATTTTGCTGGTTCAAGAAGCCTTCAGCGCGAAGCAGCTTTCTGAGGTCATCAAACTGGTTAGACAGTACGGATGTATTGGCTTTACCTTCTGCCCAACCGTCCACATGGCCGCCAACCAATTGGTATTGGCGAAAACTACGGTCAAGCAAGTACTTTATCTCCGCGACAGAACGAGACGCCAGCAGATTGAGAGCCATCCCCGTTCTCACCTCAAAGTGGCTATCTACGGGATTGGCCTCTGATTTCACATAGGTCATCATGCCGTCTTGACCAATTTCTTCCGGGGGACTAGTTAAAACCACATTACCCTTGGTGTCCATCCCTCGTCGGCCAGCACGGCCCGTCATTTGTTGAAAGTCAGACTGAGATAAATCAACCGTGTCCCCGTCCATTTTTCGCCTGTAACCAGTAACAACCACTGTTTTAGCGGGTACATTCATCCCAGCAGCCAGGGTATCTGTGGCAAAAACGGCTTTGAGAAGCCCTTTTTTCATCAGGACTTCCACCAATTTTTTCTCAGCAGGCAACATGCCCCCGTGGTGCATCCCAATACCAGATTGCACATAATCATAAATCGGGCGTTCTTCGAGCCACGGGTAAATCTGAGTGAATTGTCCCAAAATAGAGGTAATTCGGCTCTGTTCAGAAGGGTTTAACAGCTCTAGATTCTGCTCAACCACTTTTTCGGCCATCTCTTCGGTTTTACGTCGACTGAAACAAAATAGAATGGCCGGCAGCATCTGTTTTCGGTTCAGCATCGAGACAGCGGAGACGGGATCAAAGTAATTCTTTTGCTGGGCGATTTTAAAGGCGTGTTTGAAGGGTTTGGTTTTTGCTCCCTGATCATCCAGCATCGGGATAATCCCCCGGGCGGGGTCGAGATCACTTGGATCTGCAGGTTTATCATGCCCTGAAGAGTCTTGTTTTGCCAGATTTAAAAAGTGATAGGTAAGAGGTACCGGTCGTTTTACGGTTTTACCAGGACCTGGTACCCAGGTGAATGTGCCTTTTTGGAGCCGGTTTAGCCAGTCAGTATACTGTTTGGCATTACGAATGGTCGCACTGAGGTGTATTTGCTGAACCCCTGGCTGAGAGTACATCATCGATTCTTCCCAAACGAGACCCCGGTGCTCATCATTAATAAAATGGCATTCATCAAAAACAACGTAAGCAAGTTTTTCCAGGCGCTTCCCATTTCTGCTGCCCGATGGGTCATACATCATGTTTCGGTACACTTCAGTGGTCATCAAAATAATCGGTGCGTTGGGGTTAATCGTGGCGTCGCCCGTCATCAGTCCGACATTATCTGCGCCATATTTTTTGACAAAATCTTCGTATTTCTCGTTGGTTAAGGCTTTGCGTGGTGTGGTGTAGAACAAACGACTGCCTGTTTTTGTGGCCTGGATCACATCAAACATCGCAAAGTCGGCCACTACTGTTTTTCCGGCCGATGTCGGCACAGCCACCACTACGCTTTCTCCACGAGTGAGCGCCTTAATCGAATCTTTTTGGAACTCATCTAGGGGGAAGGGGAGCGATGCCTGAAAATCGGTTAATGCCTTAGACTCTGCACTCGCTAACTCTTGAGTCGAGTCCCCGGAAAAACGCACTTGAAGCCGGGCATGAGAAGAATACGGCAAAGCAGGTTTCTGCTGAATAGTGTTATGTTCACGGGTTTGAGAAGCTTGTGACAGGACCTGCATTGGCTTATGACCAAACTTCAAGCCCTCGAACTTCTCAGCTTTTGGCCTCAAGCCGATATGAGTCAAGCTCGTCTCATTCATTACAGTCATTCGTGTGTTTCCCCCCAATAACCCATACCAAACTCACGTCCAACAATTGTTTCCTATGTCGATGATTGCTCATTAGAAAGGGCAAAGAATGATTCATATTTGAACATCACTTAAACAGACAATGACACAAACCGCGTTTATATCAACTATTTTTATAAGTAAACCTCCACCCCCATCCAGAATGACCTCAAGTGTATATCTCGCGTCAAAGCTGTTACACGTTGTTACATTGAGAGCTCGAGACGTAAATTTTTCTAAATTTTTAGAGGGGTCCCGGCCCATGTCGTTGTTTATTCAACTGATTGCATAGTAAACTAAGCTCAGTAGTAATTCTAAAAACAAATGTAGGCCCCCTTAAGGCATAAGTACTGAAGCATAAGTACTGAGGCATGAATACTGAGGCATGAGTCAAACCGCAATTTATCCTGGGACCTTTGACCCAATCACTCTCGGACATGTCGATATTATGACCAGGGCCAGCCGGCTATACAGTCGCGTTATCCTGGCCATCGTCCGAAGCCCCAACAAGCAAACCTATCTCACCCTGGATGAACGAATTGACCTTGCCCGTGACAGTTTAGCCCACCTAAAAAATGTTGAAATCGAACCTTTTGACGGACTCATCGTCAATTTTGCACAGCAGCACCAAGCCCCCGTGTTAATTCGTGGCCTTCGGGCCACATCTGACTTTGAATACGAATTTATGATGTCTCAAATGAATAAAATGTTGAACCCACAAATCGAAACCATGTTTATGATGGCTGGACTTGACTACCAGTTTCTCTCCTCATCACTGGTGAAAGAAGTCTCCTCTCTGGGAGGCAATGTCTCCAGGCTGGTCCCGTCAGAAGTCTTTCGTCATCTGGAATTTAAACTCAATAACTTAGAAGATTAAAATAAAGCCAACAAATAGGGGAAGGATGCCACCATAATGAGCCACATGAACCACGATCCATACGCACATGAACCGTACACCAAAACCCAACACCGCGGGGGACAAGATCACCCCTCACACAGAGGAGAGCGCACCGTCAACGCGTTTGCCAAAATGATTGAGCGGATGGAAGATTTGATTTTGGCCGGCATGGGCATCCCACTCACCCCCTGGACCGTGGTCCACGGGGATAAGCTGGTCCCTCTTTTGGATAGAATCCGGGAAAGTCTGCCCGATGAAATTCGCGAAGCTCAGTTAATTGTTGCCCGACAAGAAGACATTGTGGCTGATGCGCAGCGCAAGGCCGTCCAAATTGTGGAAGACGCCAAACGCCAAGCCGAAAACCTACTGAGTGAATCCGAATTGATGCATGCCGTCCATACTGAAGCGGAACGGATTCGCCAACAGGTGATGGGTGAGCTTGAATCGATGCGTAAAAAAACTTTTGAAGACACTGAAGAGCTGAAATCCAGAAGCTACGAGGAAGCCCGGCAAGTCAAAGAAGGGGCCGATCGCTATGCAGAAACTGTACTCTCCAGTCTAGAAAAAAGCACCACCGAGTTTCTCGGGGTGATCAGAAACGGACAGAAGCACCTTAAGCGCTCTCGGGCCGAAGTGATTCAACAAATGGCTCAATCCTCTGGACGCAGTGGCGTGGTCTCACACAGTGCCAGTGTCAGCCCGGCCAATGTCTCATCATTGTCTTCTGGAAACCAACCACAGCATCCACCATTGGCCAGCATCCAGCATGACTAAATGAAAGATTCTTCGCAAAGCACTGGCTCCGAGAGTCTTGGGCTGTATATCGGCTTTCGTGACAAACTGGATCAACTGATTGTAGAAGCCTGGGAACTGTATAAGAACCAGATGCAATGCAAACGCGGGTGTTTTAGCTGCTGTGAGAACAACTTCCATATCAGTCTGATTGAAGCCCACGTCCTACGAGAAGCCGTGGCGGGGCTTCCTGCGGACACAAGAGAGCAAATTCGCGTTAATATCCAGGATCCCAATGCGCCCTTGTGCCCCTTATTGGTTGACGGGGCCTGTAGTATCTACGAAAGCCGCCCGATACTGTGCCGAATTTTTGGGTTTCCAGTCTCAGACGGTCAGTCCATTGCAACGTGTGAGCTGAATTTTACAGAAGCACGGGATGATTTGTTTTCTGCCAAGTGTTTTAACAAGACTGCGTTAAGCGAAAACACTCAGCTGTTGAGCCGACTATATCTGCACGAAATGGGCGGCCCGGAACTGCCCGAAGGTGAACCTGTACCGATGTTTCTTATCCAGACCCTACTAGAGCATGAATTTAATCAAGTAACGGAAAGTCAAGAAACGGGGAATTAAACTCCTGGGAATCGGAATCGATCGCGATCGGGGTCTGGCGCGTCGGGCGGTTTTACCAATCGCAAAGGGGAGGTGTCAGCGTCAGGTTCTTTTTCTAGCTCGGGTCGAATCGTGAACAAGACCCCGTCTGATTGAGCTCCAGAAACACGTCCTGTCAGGCGTGCTTGATTTTCCAGCATATTCGGGACACTCTCACTCACAAACCATCGGTATTGCCGTTGTTCAGGCAGTCCCTCTTGCAGCGGATCAAAAGGCAATTGGAGAAGGCCAACAGCATACATATCGACGATCCATCGTTCAAGTGTTTCCAGATGCGTCACACTGGCTGCCTCATAAGCAGACTCATCACTACCGATCAGCCGGCCCATAATATCCGTCACTGTGAGCCCTTCGGGGGGATTGGGCGGAGGATAGAGCCGGGGAAACCATTTTTTCCAGGCAGGTGTTTGCAGCTCATACCCCATTTTCTGAGCCTGGTAATCCAGTTGCCGGTGCTGTTGGGCCGCGTTCATCACTTCCAACACATCTCGTCCACGGATGATTTGATTGTGCCCCAAGACAAAGAGAACTGTCTTTAGAAGGACATCGCGCTCTTTTTTTTGCTGATCATAGGTCATCACCGACCGACGAGCATAGCTGAACAAAATAGAGTCCATGCCCAGTTGGTCTCCAGGAGCCAGCGGTTTGCCGTGATTCCCAGAATCTGAAATTTTCAGCACACCAAAACGAGGCTGTCTCAGCGTTTGGGCGAAAGGCAAAGTAAGTTTATTCATACTTTCAGTCCACCGTTAAAGTTTCACACACACAAAAGTTTCACACACACAGTAATTATCCTCGTTTGGCCTGACTTTCTTGTCAAGCAAAGGCAGTCAATTGCTCTCTAAAAAACAAAACCCGTCCGGTTTTAGAATTGTCTTGCTCGGGTATTTTGCTCGGGTATTTTGTTTGTTATCAATTGAGGCGGTGTTGTGTTTTTGTTACCCTAGTGCGCCTGCCAGTATCGCTTGTAATCCCCCAAGCCGTCCAAAATCTTCAAAAAAGCCAGGAATGGGAAGCCTCTCTGTGTCACCTCATCTCACTCAAAATCCAGGCTCGTTAGCGGGCAAAAAAGTCTTCTTCGAGACTCTGGGCTGCCAGATGAATAAATCTGACAGTGAGCTGATGTTGGGTTTACTCAACCAACAAGGGTTTGAACTCGCTGACAGTGAGAAAGAGGCCGATCTCTTGGTGATTAATACCTGTCAAATTCGAGGTTCAGCTGAAGACAAAGCCTATAGTTATCTTGGACGTTGGAAAAAGCTGAAACGTTCGCGCCCGGATCTAAAAATTGCGATGACCGGCTGTGTCTCTCAACAAACCAAGGACGGCGTGTTTAGCCGGGCCCCCTATGTCGACATTGTGATAGGCACCCAGAATATTCACCAATTGCCGGACTTGGTGAATCAAGCCTTTGCCGGTGAGCACAACCTGATGGCAGTCGACCGCCAGAAAGATCGAAATACCTTTGACTATGTGAGCGACATTACACCGCGGCGAGAAAGTGATATCCTGGCCTGGGTAAGTATCATTGAGGGCTGTGACTATTTTTGTACTTACTGCGTGGTGCCCTACACTCGGGGCCGACAAATCAGCCGAGAGCCAGAATCTATCCTGCGCGAAGTGAATGAACTGGCCTCGATGGGGTTCAAAGAAGTCACTCTGTTGGGCCAAACCGTGGATGCCTACGGCAAGGATTTTAAAGACAGAGAGGTAAAAAACAAAGACTACGGACTGGCAGAACTGCTTTACGAGCTCAATGAAATCCCTCAGCTAGAGCGCATAAGGTTTATGACCTCACACCCACTGGATTTATCCGACAAGATTATCGATGCGGTTGCCTCGCTGCCCAAGGTAATGGAATACATCCATATTCCGATGCAATCGGGAGACAACACTATTTTAGAGCGCATGCGCCGGGGCTACACCCGAGAAGAATACTTTACGCTCGTCGATAAACTGCACGAACGCATCCCGGGAGTCTCAATTTCTGGGGATTTCATCGTTGGGTTTCCGGGGGAAACAGAGGAACAATTTCTGCGCTCCTTAGAGGCAATAGAGCGGGCACAGATGGTTTTGGTTAACGTGGCAGCTTATTCTCCTCGCAAACAAACGCCCGCCGGTATTTGGGAAGAGCGCGGAGAGGGAGCTATTCCTGATGAGGTGAAACAAGACCGGCTCCAACGACTGAATGCTGAGGTGAAACGGATTGCTGAAAGCAAAAATGCCCAATTGCTGGGCCAAACGGTTGAAGTGTTGGTTGAAGGTAAAAGCAAGCGAAACGAAAGCAGGCTCACCGGACGGACCCGCAACAACAAGGTGGTAAATTTTGACAGCCCGTTTTCTGAAGATGCCCTGTTAGGGCGCTGTGTAAACGTTAAAGTCCTTGAAACGACTGCCTGGTCGCTGCTGGGTGTGCATCAGGACAGTCCCCTATGAGCCTTGTCTTCATTGGCCTGGGCAGTAATATCGGTGACCGTATCGGGTTCATTCAACAGGCCCTGCATTTTTTGTCGCACCATCCCCAAATCACAGTGCTCAGTACGTCCAGCTTTTACGAAACGGAACCCGTTGGCTACAAAGAGCAAGAGTGGTTTGTCAACGCCGTGGTCTCTCTAGAAACAGAGATGACCCCCTATGCCCTATTACGGCACTGCCAAATGATTGAACAACAGCTTGGAAGAATAC
>CAZZIY010000048.1:0-10853 GCA_964654525.1 uncultured Vampirovibrionales bacterium
TATCAAATTTCATCGTGACCCAGCCCATCAGCCCGTCCGCAAAATCGGTCACGGTCTGCGTAGCAGAGGCGATTTGATCGACGCTGGACTTAAAAACTGATTTGGACTTTTGTGCTCCCGCAGACCTGCCCGTGGGATCATCTGCTCGGGTACCAGACCACTTCATTACATAGCTCAAACTATCCGGTGAACCTTTGGTCAAATCGACTGGCTTACCGTCTGGTGCAAAGCGGTTGATTGTTGGCATCTGAAAAGGCTGAGGCCCTTTTCTTAGATTACCTTGTGCCATCTCTTGAGCAGGCGAGGTCATCGCCGCAGAGGGTTTCCACGGTTTGGGCAGATTGCTCTGAATCAGCCCTGGTGTGCTTGACTTTAATTTGGCTGGCTCTGCCTTAGGCTTTGCAACTGTCTTTGGCAGTGCTGGCGGTGTGAGCGACTTCTGAGCAGGCAACCCAAAGCCAGACTCTTGTAAGGGTTCCCCACTTGATCTCGGCGTAAATGGCTTTAACAACTCTGGTGACGTCCTCTCAGAGGGAACACCCACAGAAGAACTTCTGCCTGAGACACTCGGCGGTGTCATTACAAATGCGCTTGCTGGACTAGGACTCGACTGTCCAGAAGACGACTGCGAAAATCCAGATTGGCCGCTTTGAACCATAACACACCCCTTTGCCCGTCATATCAGCTAACGTGACAGACGTTGAAACCACCACACTAAATATTTATATATGCATAAAAACAATATTATGATTTTTTGTGCGCATTTTATCTCTAATCATTCCAACAAAACCCCCGTGCCCAAAATGAGACACAGGGGTTAATACGCTAAATATCGATATTAAGGCTTACTCAGCCTCTGTCTCTTCTGATGAAGAGATGGCAACCGCAGCAGTCTTGCTCAACTCTTCACGAGACGCGGTCAGTGCTTGACGGACTTCCGTGTCTATCTGTTGCAGGAGTGCTTTGTTCTCTTTCAGCAATTCGCGGGCTTTATCGCGGCCTTGGCCCAGCTTGTCTTCTTTGTAGCTGTACCAGGTGCCCATTTTTTTGACGATTCCAAGTTCCGTGGCAACATCCAGCACGCAACCTTCGCTGGAAATGCCTTCTCCAAAAAGAATGTCGCACTCTGCCACACGGAACGGCGGAGCGACCTTGTTTTTGACAACCCGTACTTTCACCCGGTTACCGTATTCGGTACCGTCTCGCTTCAGGGTTTCAATTCGGCGAATGTCCAGACGCACACTTGAATAAAATTTCAAGGCATTCCCACCCGTGGTGGTCTCTGGATTACCGTACATCACCCCAATTTTTTGCCGGAGTTGATTGATGAAAATGACAATGGTACGGGTTTTACCGACAATCGCCGTTAATTTCCGCAGAGCTTGGCTCATCAGCCGGGCCTGGAGACCCACGTGGGTATCACCCATTTCTCCATCAATTTCCGCTTTGGGCACCAATGCCGCCACAGAGTCAATGACCAGGACATCAATTGCACCAGAGCGCACCAGTTGTTCTGCGATTTCCAAGGCTTGCTCCCCGGTATCAGGCTGACTCACTAGCAGTTCATCAATATTGACACCCAGCTTTTTAGCATATTCTGGATCCAGGGCATGCTCAGCATCCACAAAAGCGGCAATCCCACCGGCCTTTTGGGCTTCGGCCACCACACTAAGCGTTAGGGTTGTTTTACCGCTGGATTCTGGTCCGTAGATTTCGATAATCCGGCCCCGAGGAAGTCCGCCAACCCCAAGCGCCAAATCCAAAGACAAGGCACCGGTGGGCACCACATCCATCCCAATAGAAGCGCGGTCACCCAGTTTCATAATGGCACCTTTGCCAAAATCTTTTTCAATCTTTTCCAAGGCAAAGCCCAGGGCCTTTTTCCGCTCCTGCAATTGTGCTGGATCTAAGGACACCAATTCTTGACTCGACTCTGCTGAGGATTTCTGTTTATCTTTCACTGCCATGGGGAGGCCACCTCTCTCTGTACTGTATCTCTACGGGGTTGGTTGCTTTGTTTGGATTTTAACCCAAAACCGCACGACACAATGTTACAAATATTCGGTTTTACAGGTTGTCAGACGGGTTACTCTCCGCTGAATAATCCGCCCAGCAGGTCTGCACCAATACCAGCCACCCCTGTTGATTGTTCAACACGACCGCCTCCGGCTGACAGATGAGAAGCTTGAATAATACGGTCTGCCATCCGGCTAAACGGCAATGATTGCAAATACACTTTGCCAGGCCCCTGCAGGCGGGCGAAAAACATGCCTTCTCCCCCAAAGAAGATGGATTTAATCCCTTTCACCATCTCAATGTCGTAGTCCACAGTCTCGGTCATCGCCACCAAACAGCCTGTATCGACGCGAAGTGATTGGCCGTATTCCAGATCCAGCGAGACCACCATCCCCGCAGAATGAATAAACACCGACCCGTCTCCACTGAGTTTCTCCAGAATAAATCCTTCACCGCCAAATAAACCCGCACCAAATCGTTTGGTAAAGGCCACATTAATTTCCACATCAAGCTCAGAACACAAGAAAGAATTTCGCTGACAAATCATCGGGCCAGTCTCACGTAAATTGAGCATCATCACCTTTCCTGGATAAGGCGGCGTAAAGGCAACAGTGCCAGGAGCACCAGTGGCCGTGTACGTAGTCACAAAAAAGCTTTGGCCAGAAAGCGCCCGGCTGAATCCAGAGGCCAGTCCGCTCAAAAGACCTTCATCCTTTTTTTGGCCTCTTAGGCGGGTTTCCATGTCGATACTGTCGGTCATATACATCATAGAACCCGCTTCAGCCATCATGGCTTGGCCCGGATTGAGTGACAAAACCACCATCTGCATATCGTCGCCCAAGATTTCATAACGCATGGACAAATTCCCCTTTTATTACTGTCTTACTTTGTGAGAGCGACCGCCGTGGTCTGAGGCTGAGGGATGGCCTCAAGGTGATACCATCGGTAATCAATCCCCGGAAAGGCATTATCCAGCTCTTCGATTTCGGCCAGAACCACTTCATCAGCATTTTTTAGCTCAAGCATGTCAAAGAGCAGATTAAAACGATCCACATGGCCCTGGAAGCGCTCAACAGCATAATCTTTAGCCTGGAAGGTCGTCACCAAAAACGGCCAGTCACTGCTTTGAAGCAGCAGCAATTCTCTTAGCGCCTGATTCAGTATTCGGGTCTGAAATGGGCTTGGTTTTTCCCCGAAGCGAACAACCAGACTTTCCATCTGTCGTTCTGCCTGATGAATCACCGGCCACATCCACTCCGTATGGTGGTTATTCCACACCCAGTAGTGACCACCTTGACCCCAGGTGCTTTCCGGTAGACCAATACTTTGCACAGGAGGGTACTGTGTTAAATACTCACCCGCTGTTTGCATTTGAACCACTGGATTTTGGTGTAAGCCCCGGATAACCCGTTTTAACCACTCAACGCCTTCAAACCACCAGTGTCCGTACAACTCCGTATCAAACGACACCATCACCAACGGATGCGCTGCGTCTTCTGAGCCTGCTTCAGCACGGCGCTGTTCAATCATCTCTTGAACCAGATGCACAAAGTGATCCGCATGGCTTTGGGTTTGATTCACCGCCCGCTCAGGATCATAGTACATCTTATGGGCCAAATCGCAGTCCTTACTGGTTAAAGCCCAGTAATGCATCCCGGATTGCTCATCTTTTTTGTGGAATTCTCGGTAGAGACCGTCTCCTGGGTAACCATGAGCTGCAGACCATACCTGAAAACTGACCCGATCATTGCGGCCCATCACCGCCACAGGGTAATCTTTCATCCAGTAGGCTTCATAAGTACTGAGCCCAGTGGGCACCCGAGCCGGCAGAGGAATATGCTGAATACTTCCGTAAATTCCTGCCAGAGGCCTTGTTCCATAAGTCACTCCGCCTTCAATGGCGTGATATTCCGTGAAAAAGTATTGTAGTTGGTTTTGATATAAAAAGGCATCAATGGAAGGACGACGGTTCACCTGTCCGGTAAGCGGATCGACCACATCCATTGCCGGCCTATAGGCACATTCTGGCAACCAACATCCTCGAGGAGGCTTCCCAAAATGTCTTTGATACGCATCTACACCAGTTTTGTACTGAGCTTGTAGGCTGGCATCGGAGGCAAGCAAGGGAGAGAACCCATGGGTTGCCGCAGAGGTAGTAATTTCAATCGCACCTGCATCTTGGAGCTTTTTAAAACCCGCCAACAAGTTTCGCTCGTAGCGATTGGTAAAATCATCCAACGTTTGCTGGAACTGTTTTTGGTAAAACGACGCGAGATAAGCCAAATGTTCAGAATGAGGCACCTTGGGATCGGGGTACTGTGTCAGATCAGCTTCCACTGCCTTTAAACGGGCATGAATATAGTCGATAAACCCTTGTTGCAAATGAGCATCAGCCAACTGTTCGGCCAAAATAGGGGTAATACCAACCGTAATTTTAGCCAAAATGCCTTCTGCTAAAAGCTCATTCACCGCATTCAACAGCGGCAGGTAAGTTTCTGCCATACATTCGTATAGATTTTCTTCCCCAAAAGGCCACATCCCGGCTTTTCGGTAGAAGGGCAGGTGGCTGTGAAGCATCAATACAAAAGACCCTTGCACCCCCTGGGATGCGTCAAACGAGGGCGACTGAGCGTTTTTTCCACTGGACTGAGCCGTCATTGGCAATACGTCTCCACTTCTTGTTTGTAAGACACAAACTTGATTTTTCCGCGATCATACCGAGAAGACGGCCACTTGAAAAGCATGAATTACGCCTTAGAAGGAAAAGTGATCGTAGTTCCACCAGCTGGCAAAGACTTTTTCGATATATTCTCGGGTTTGATCGTAAGGAATAGACTCCACAAATTGATCCGGATCCATCCCCTGTTTCTCTGATATCCAGCGCGCCATGGCAGTTGGCCCCCCGTTATACCCCCCCACGGCAGGCATTGGGTTGCCGTCAAAGCGGTTAATTAAGCTTTTAAGGTACCGACTTCCCAGTCGAACATTGATCTCTGGGGAAAATAAAGAAAGCGCCGTAAATGAAGACAACCCTCCAGATCTGGCAACCTCGCTGGCAGTAGAGGGAAGCAGCTGCATCAACCCCATGGCATGAGAACCGCTAACTGCCGTCTCTTGGAAATGGCTTTCTTCTCTTATTAAACCGGTAACTAAATTGGGAGGTAGCCCGTTACGGTTAGCCTCTTGCAGAATAAGATCTTGAAAATAGCGAGGATACATCAACTGCATTTCTAGCTTACTGAGCTGGTATGGATGGGAAGAACGGGCGAGAGCCTGCCGTAAAACCCGGATACTCTCAGTTCGGCTCCCCTCCAGTGCCAGCAAAGCACTCTCTAACATCGCATTATCAAGGGGTACTGTGCTTTCATTTTGTTTTGTGTTCCCACCGTTCATCTCATGGCCAAGGAGACGGGCATCATCAAAGGCGTGAGACCTTGCTAAAGCGAGAATTAACGGCTTATCGTCTCCAAAGTCAGCCTTAGCGCTGAGCACCTGACTTAAAGTATCGAGCAATTTTTCTGGTGTGGTTTCCGTGACGTGAGAGAGATCCAGGCTGTGCCCTGAAGCAGAATACTCTGCTGGCGTCATCAGTGATGTCACCAGCAGGCGCCAGCCCGGATCGGGTTGTTTATCCCGCAATGACCTAAGCCTGCCAGAAGCACGAAAGGCATAGTAGCTTTGTGGATAGCTTGCCAAAATGGATTGATATACCTCTGCAGCCTGTTCTGGCTGCCCACCTCTTTCCAAACATTTCCCTTGCCAAAACATAGCCTTTGGAGCTGAGCGAGCCGTAGGGTAATGCAGTAAAAATTGCCGGGCGTGATCCACGCAGAGCCCGTACTGGGCTGATTGTACTGCTTGCCATAGTAAAAACCAGCGAGATTCCGGAGCATAATCACTCTGTGGTGCATTTTTCAGGATCCACCAAGAAGCTTCCCCTTTCATGACGGGATCACGTTGCCCCAGCTTCCATGCCAAATACTCCCATCCTGGGAAAGGTTTCTGATAATAGGGCTTCTGGTAATAAGACATCATCGTTTTAAGCCAAGCTGTTTTCTGCTCCTCCTGAATAGGCAAAGCCATCAAGCTTTCCGTCAGTCTTTCCGTCGTCTCGGCATCTGGACTCGCAGTCAAATTGGCTTCAATGAGCGTTCTGCCCTGTTGTACAGTGTTACTATCCAAAGGGTTATTCTGGATTAACGTCTCAGCCAGTAGAAGGCTATCTGCCGCTGATAATTTTGTATGATCTTGTTGTGCTGCCTGTTTAAAGCATCGCAATGCCTGTTGCCAGTTTTTTGCCCGGGCATACGCTCTGGCACGGACTAGCAAAGTTAAGGCTTGATGTTTTTTTGCCAATATTTCATTGGCAAAGCGTCCCGTGGGAGAAAGCGTCAGATACTGAGCCCAATACTCCGGCCTCTTGGCTAAGAGACCCATATAATACAGCGCACCGACCGCATATTCGGTTTGGGGATAGGTGTGATGTAACGTTTGAAACATCGCCAAAGCCGCAGCTTCCCGGTGGCTTCTCAATAGTGACTGTGCCAGTCGATATTGGGCTAAGGGCTTGAGGGTATGATGGTTTTTAAGGTGTAAAATCTGGCCAAGAGCACGCTGAACCAACGACTCATCTCCAGTTAGTGCAGCGGCTTCTGCTTCGTGGAGCAGCAAGAGGGGGCGGTAGCCTGGGAACACCGCCTCTAAAGATTGAAGTGTTTGCAGGGCCTCTCTGCCGTCCCCTCTTTGAATCGCTTGTACCGCCTGTTTGTATTGGGCATCTGCCGCATCTTTAGATTTCCCAGCCAGGGGATTAAACATGACCGCTGACACAGAGGTTTCCTGAAACATGGAGAGTATGAGGCTGGTTAGAATCGCAGCCAAGCAAAGCGAACCCAGCAAAAATTGGCGAGGGTGTTGTCGACGGAACTGCTGAATTTGGCGCACATATTGCCAGTGAAAGACGCTTGATTTCATGTTTTCTGTAAAATGGGATGATGAAACATCCGCTTGCTTGTTATTATGCAAACATTATGCAAAAAACTACCCGGTTCACTCAATGTCCACTAAAGTGATTCGTTTCCCAAAACAACCACAACAAAACCGTCCATCTGCACAATGGCCGGTGAGACTGCTATGCATGGGGGTATACACTCTGCTTGGCTTTGCTTGCAGTAATGTGAGCCTGGCAATCACCATTTTACTGCCACTGTTTGCTATTATTTACGGCGTTTTTATTCGCCCCAATAGTTATCGCTTTGCCTACCTATTTCGTTACCATTGTTTTCAAAGCTTATTGGTGTTTTTTGTGTTCAGTTTAACCGTCCTAATTTTTAATGAACTGGTGAATTGTCTTTTCAGCCTTCTCCTGATTTTGAGACAAACGACAATGGCTGACCTTATCGAACACAGTTTTAGACCCCTCATCAATCAGGGTGTTGTTCTATCTTCTTACGCCCTTGGGGGAGTTTTAGGAATATCCTCACTCTTCGAGCAAACCTTGCAACTGCCTGGCATCACAGGCATTGTTCGCCGGCAAGTCTAAAATCAAAAAAAGAGCGATAATAAGTTTATGAAACGATTTTTCTTTCTAACCTTCAGCATCAGCCTGTGCTTAATCGCCACTGGCTTTGGTGCTTTCATCCTATATAGTCACTTTCAACCAGATGTTTTCCATTGGGAGGTGATTCATCGTCACGAATGGGATTTACCTGAGACATCCCTTGGCCTTCCTACACTTGTCCAAATCTTGTTTTCTGCTGTCTTTATTGCCTTGATTTTGATTAACGATCGATTTTACCCTCAGGGACGATCTTATGCCATGGTGATCACAGCTGCGGCCATTCTTCGGCAACTTCAATGGCGTGGCCTTGAGACCTTAAACACCAGCACCGCGCTTTCTACCTTTTGGAGTACTTTGCTGTTTTTAGCCGAAGTGGCTGCCTTTATCTATTTATTACTCGGCTACTTACAGACCCTACAAATTAAACGACGAATTCCCAATAAACAAGCGCAACAAAAACTGGCGCTCAATCCTCCCACGGTCGATATCTTTATCCCGGTACTGACTGAACCCCTCTCCACTATAGAGACAACGCTGATGAGTTGTTTGGGCCTGTCTTACACCAACAAAACGATTTATTTAGTGGACGATCACTTGGATGAAGCGCGGGCTTCGCTTGCGCAAAAGCTTGGCGTTCATTACGTCCAATTAGAGGGGAAAGATTCGGGCAGAACTGAATTGCTCAACAAGGTGCTCCAACAAAGCCAGGGTGAGTATGTTTGCCTACTGCAAGCCGATATGGCCCCCATAAAGCCGTTTTTTGAGCGTGTCCTCCCCAATTTAATAGCCGATCCACAACTCGCATTTGTGCAAACCAGAACGCACTTCTATGCCCCTGACCCCTTCCAGAGAAATTTATTGGCTGAACAGGTAACCAATAATGAGCAAGATTTATTTTTCCATACCATGCAAACCGGCAATGATGCCTGGGATACCGCATTTTTGATGGGTTCAGGTTCAGTAATCCGTCGAAAAGCACTGGATGAAGTGGGGGGATTTTCAACCAATACGGCCAAAGATGAGTTGGTAACCGGTTACGAAATTCATCAACGGGGCTGGAAGTCGCTCTATATTGGAGAGTATTTATCCACCTGTTTTTCAGAACAAACGTTTCTTGACTTTGTAAATGACCGTGTCCGGTGGGCACGCGGCGTGGGGCAATTGTTGTTAAAGCAAAACCCTCTTTCGGCCCGACAGTTGAACTGGTACCAAAAAGTTTGCTATCTGGCAGGCACTGCGTATTTTTTTGAGGGGATTCCCCGTCTGGTCTTTTTAATTGCCCCACTGTCTTTTTTGTTTTTCCAAGTGCCCCCGTTTCACGCTACTTTTGCCGAAATTCTCATTTATTACGGACCCAGCTTCATCTGTATGGCCATAGGGTACTCCATTATTCATCAAGGCCATCGAGAAAGCCTGTGGGCAGAAGTGTATGAGACCGCTCTCTGCGCGTATTTAACCTTTACAGCCCTACTCACATTATTATCTCCTCAAAAAGCAGCCAAGCACATTCAAAACCGCCTGAAATCCGGGCTCGGCCTGACGCCAATCAGTACACAGTTATTTATTTCTGTGCTGCTTTGGCTGGGGTTGGGCGTTTATATCGCCCGAACCGTGGTGATGAATTACTGGGGTGAAGAAGGGGTTTGGATTTACTTTATTTGGACGTTTTACAATCTCTTTATCTTGGGTGGGGTCATGTTGGTTGCCAATGAACGCCCCCGTTACCGCATTACTCCGAGAATTTACAAGGCTCTCAGTTGTGAGCTGCGCTTATTGGACGGAACGATTGCCTTTGGGAAAACCACTGATATTAGTGAGACTGGCTTTTCAGCAACCTTTGTTTCGCCGATTCCGCTTTCGGGAACCATGCCTGTCAAAATACTGGATTGGGATATAGATACGGCTAACACTTTTTTTGTGCAGGCCGTTCGCAGTGCAATTAATGACGATCAAAGCTTTAGCGTCGGCTTTCGCTTTCAAGACAATCTCAATGCCCCTCAACCGCACGGGGCCAAAGCCTTGGCTGTCCAACACATGTACGGCTCTATTGCCTCAGAAAAGAAACTTCGCTCATTGATTGAACGGGCACAAAGTATGCGCGACTTTTTAATGACCCCGATGCGTATGATGTCTCACAAAAGTGAAGATGAGTCGCGCCGAATGGTGCGTTTTCCTAAAACGCTAAGCGCTCAAATTACCCTGAATAATGAGCAAAAATTAATGGGTGTCAGTGAAGAGATTAGCGAAGTCGGAATTAATCTCTCCCTGCCGTATCCAAATCCTCTCAAAGAAGGTGATACGGTCAGTATCGCCATCCGTTGGAGCGAAGATCTATGGACACAGACAAAGGCGACAGTCAGCCGGATTGAAGGGGTGGCACTCCAAAAAGTGTCCATTGGTTTTCAATTTATCCAAATGGGGAAAGAAGAAAGACTTCAGTTGATTCAACTCCTCTTTCCAAAGCCCTTCAACACTTCTGGCGCAGGCTCTTCCCTGGTACGGGTGGCCACCCCTACCCGAAAGGCCATTCCGTGCTTCACCCATATTGCCAACGAAGAAAAACCTTTCAGCGGACTCACCCGAGATATCAGTGAGTTAGGTTGTACCATCACGCTGAAAAACCGCATCGATATCGCCAAAGGAGAAATCGTATCCATTAAATTTCAATGGAACAGTCAAACTTCTACGGTCCTTAAAGGGATTGTTCAAACGGTCGATTATTCTGGTCATGGCCGCTTGCCGGTTCTCACGGTTCACTTTGTAGATCTATCAATGCCCGCACTGGATCAACTCAATCAGCTTATTAATACCTGAATTATTTTTTGGAGACATCAATTCTTGTGACACCACAACGCCCTTTTGAAGTTTCTCGCTGGGATGCCCCCAAAGAACCGACCCTCGAATTTTTAACACGCTGGCTTGAGCGCGAAGGCTTTCATCCCAAGCAGCAAGAGCATCCAGCGCATTCTCATAGCCCCGAACTCAAATTTCCAATGCCCCTGGTGCGCGTTGTGGTGAGCGGACACGTTCAATATTCATTTCCGGGTTACGGTGTGGTGGAACTCAATCCGGGAGACCGCTTGGATCTTGACGCCAATATTTTGCACAATGTCACTGTCACCAGCAGCACTCCTGCTGTAACGCTCAATGCCGTTCCCGAAGCAGAGCCGCCTGAATACTAATAAAATACTATAATGTTACTTTCGCCCTCTGAAGCCGGGCTTCAAAATAAGCAATTGTAGGCTTTAACCCCTCTTCTAAAGAAATACTTGGGGCC
>CAZZIY010000049.1:0-1491 GCA_964654525.1 uncultured Vampirovibrionales bacterium
GTTGTGGGGAATAATCCAGACCAAGATTGTGGTCAAAATCAGCGCCATTGCCAAGCGAATAATAAAAGGCATATCTTTGCGGTTAAAGATGGGGGCGAAAAAGAAGAACGACAAGAGGCGGCAGAAGACCAGAAGACCCATATCCAACATGGGGCCAAACTCCTGATGGAGTCGGTGAAAACTTTGGAGTGCAAGCTCAAAATCCATTGCTTAAGGATTCTTTTTCATAAATAACTGTTCTGCAATGCCAGGCTTGGGAGTGGTATCAATGTGGGTATGGACGACAGCGCTGGAGGACGCGCCCCCGTCGTCACCATTGGGCCCGTTGCTGGATGCTTTTAGAGAAGCCACACGGCCCTTGTTATGACTTTCGATCGGGAAGCTGCCCTTGTCTTTGAAAAATTCTGCGTAGCGGGCTTTGGCCTCAGTGTTTGGCCGGCGAGGCAGGATAAACTCCCCGTCACCAGGCACTTCTTCAAAGGCAATGTGAATGGATTCTCTGGAATAATCACTGAGCATGTTCATCATCAGTCCGCCGGTTAAGAGCAGCAATAAAAATACACCGACGATCTTGGGTGCTGCGGAAATGGTCTGCTCTTGCACCTGAGTGACTGCTTGTAAAATCCCAATGATAAGACCGATGGCTGCAGCAGTCAGTACAGAAGGTAGCGACAGAATTAAGATAAGCCCCATCCCTTGGCCCAGATGTTCCATCATAATATCCATGGGTGTTGTCTCTTTCTGTGTTTCAGCAGGCTAATTAAAACGTTGATTAATTAAAGCTTTGGACCAGGCCGTTAATAATCAATCCCCATCCATCCACGGCTACAAAAACCAGGATTTTAAACGGCAGAGAGATAATGGTGGGGGATAACATAAACATCCCCAAAGCCAGCAAGATGTTGGCCACGACCAAATCCAGCACGATGAAGGGGATAAAAATCACAAACCCAATCTCAAAGGAGGTTCGCAGTTCGCTAATCATATAAGCCGGAGCCACTTCCCAGAGAGAGATATCTTGGGGGCTGTTGGGGGCTTCTTTTCGGGTCATATCCAGAAAAAAGCTGATATCAGATTGCCGGGTCTGCCGCATCATAAACTCTTTTAAGGGTTCTGACCCTTTGTCCATGACAGAGACAATCGATTGTTTTTGCTGAATGAGCGGCATGGCTTTCTCGTACATCTCGCCAAAAACGGGGCCCATGGTGTAAAACGTGAGTACCAGTGCCATCCCCACCAATACAACCGAAGGGGGGACTTGCTGTGTACCCAGGGCGGTTTTGAGAATGGACAATACAATGATGTAGCGTAAAAAACTGGTCATACTTACCACAATAAAGGGAATCAGGCTCAATGAGGCCATCAGTATGATCAACTGAAGGGCGGGGTCCATTCCCTTGACGGCACTATCGATTGAGGTGGCTGCAGCGACGATGGCTAACATGGATGCGAGGTGTCCTTTCTAGAAAAAGAATGCTGGCTGAGGGCCTG
>CAZZIY010000049.1:1591-10740 GCA_964654525.1 uncultured Vampirovibrionales bacterium
TGGTTTGGGGTTGGTTATTGATAATGCTCGTACCGCCCATCGGTGGAAACAGTGCGCTGTTATCTGAAGCTACGGCTTCATCCAGCTTGGAGATAAGTTGGGTGCCTTCATTGGAGGTGGCGATCAAAAAACGTTCTGACCCGCAGCGAATAATATAGAGTTGTTTGCGAAGCTCGAGTGACAGTCGGCTCTCAATTTGGATTGGGTTTTGTACACTGGGAGCCTGTATTTTAAGCAATCCACTCAGTCCTTTTGGAAGCCCTGCTGCCAGCCCTCCAGGCAATCCTCCTGGTAAAGTACCTTGGCTCTTGATCCAGAAATAGGCGCCGTACATTACACCAATGGCCAGGAGTGTGTAGAGCGTGAAACTGCCGACGTATTGCCATAGGATTTGTGTTTCGTGTCCACTTGAACCTGTCATATTTGTTCTTCCTCTAGACTCTCTGTTGTTGTGAGTGTAATTGGGTTTTTCGATTTGTCTAAAATTGTCTTATTTCAATGAATTACCAATCTTCGTCGTCGGCAAAGGGGTCGGCGTCAAAATCGGTATTGAGAAAATCATCTAACTCTTGTTGTGGTTCTTGCTGGAGGGCTGGTTGTAATTCTTGCTCAAGAGCAAAATTTTCTTCTGGTGCTGCTTGTGCCGCAGGTGTTGGATGATTCATTTCTTCAGAGGCTTCTTGAGAGCTTGTGCTAGATTCCAGTCGGGTAATGCGTAAGCCAAATTTATCGCCCACAATCACCAATTCGCCGTGGGCCAAGGTTTTACCTTCCACATGCAGGCGAATCTCGTTATCAGATAAATCACTGAGTTCAACAATCATGCCCTCACTCATCTGGCGAATTTGAGACAGTGGGAGCCGCATGGGTAAAAACTCAGCTTGGACATCTATCATCAGATGGTTCCAAAGCGCATCACGGGGAGATTTTTCCATTTTACTCGAGGACTGAGTGTGCTGTAGCTCGTTGTGTTGCGTGTCGTTCATGGTTGCCATTTCCTGTAAGTAGTGGGTTTCATAAGGGAGTTCGTACCGATAGCGATCGAGGAGGTGAACGGTAAACAGAAATTGGGTTTGAGAGTCCGCTTCAACCAACGCCAGCTGTTCGCTGTGACTTTGATTGAGAATGACCACATCTCCCACTTCCAGTTGGCGAAGCTCACTGAGCTCAACCTGAGATTTTCCGATGAGGAGAGAAACCTCGCTGTGGGCATGAAAGAATTGGTGACGTTCAACCCAGTGTTCTGCGGGGAGATCAGTGTCGAACAACCCAGTGTTTTGGTTTCGAGCAGTGCCCGCTGGGAGCTTGACAGCAGAAATAGGGAGTGACAGCATGATTTTGCCCTGGATGCCCTCACTGTATACAATCCAGACAAAATGGAGGAAGCGGCTGGGGGCTGTCTGTGCTGATTCTTGCCCCATTTTTTCTTGCCCCGTTTTTTGGGCCTCTTTACCTTTGTCTTTACCTTTATGGATCAAGGTTCTTTGAAGATTGCGAAACAGGTCTTTTGAGACTTGGGTGAGCAAGTGAGACTCGAATCCGGTGAGTTGCTGAAAACGAAAAACAGGTCTGTCTATTGGTTCAAGACGAATGGCAGAATCACTATGTTGGCTTCCCAACACCGTATTGAGGAGGCCGTCACAGGCCAGATCGGAAATCCGCAGTTGGGCCACATCTCCCGGCTGTTCGGAGAGTGTGAGCTGAGAGACATAAAAATCATCGGCATGGGTAAAGTAGGCAGATTCGGTGCTGATGCTGAAGAGTTTTGTGTGGACAGGGATTCCCCAAAACTCACTTAAGACCGGTCCCATGGCCTCTGCTGCTTGCACGCCTTTTTGGACAACAGGTTGCCACTGCCGGTGGATGCGACCACGCCCGAAGGATTTTGCTGAAGAAGACTCATTGCTAGAAGACTGGCTTCTTGAAGACTGGCTTCTTGAAGACTTCATGGCAGCAGCCCCAGAGGGGTTATCATATTGATTGTTGACCACAGCCTGACTTTTCACCATCGCCTGATTTTCAATACTGCTTTGACCCAGTTTGCTCTCTAACGAGTCGGCTCTTGCCTGATGAGTGTTCTGAGTATTTTTTCCAGCCACCACTGTTACATTAGATGTATTATCATGCCACGGCATCCACCAACTGGAGGAGTCAGGCAGACTGCACGAAGAGATCTCGAGCCGAGATGGGATAACCCTTGTCATGCCAATGTCCGACGTGCTACAGTTTCTGTTCGGATACATAATTATAGAGGTGACGATCCTTGCCACGTATTCAATCTGCAAAAAAACGAGTCGAAGTTTCAGAAAGAAACCGTCAACGCAATGTGGCGTTTAAGTCTGCGGTCAAAACCGCCATTAAAAAAGCGTTGGCCTTGACGAGTGCCAATTCTGGCGATAATTCAGAAGCCTATAAAGCGGCTGTCGGAACTGCTTTTAGCGTGATTGACCGCGCTGTCCTGAAAGGGATTCTCCACAAAAATACCGGTGCTCGTTACAAGTCCCGGCTTTCAAAAGCGGATGCTGCCAGCGCTGCTTCAAAATAGTCTATTTAAATTCGGTTTTCAAGCAATTGTCGGCAGGCTTGAATCACAGTCTCTGGTTGAATTTGCTCCATACAGGCCAAGTGAGCTTCCCCGGAAAGTGGGCAAGACGGTTTTTCACAGGGCCAACAGTCTAGGTTATCGTCTGGGTGCAGATGGTGAATCTCTTCTTGCCGGCTGCTGCGGGCCCCTGTTCGGATGATAGAAGTTGGCCCGTAGAGGGCTACAATTGGTTTTCCAAGTGCGGCTGCGATGTGGAGGGGGCCAGTGTCTGCTGAAATAACAATGTCCGATTGTTGAAGAATCGCGATGGTTTCACTCAGGTTGGTTTTTCCGGCATGATTGCTGCATAAACTTTGAATAGGGGGAGGGAGTCCCTCCAAAATCGCTTGATAGATCGGGACTTCGTCTGGACCACCAATGAAATGAAAATGGGCGATGTCCGCCCAGCGTCCTTGTTGACTACCACGGTCGATATTAAAATAGCGCAACAGAGACAACCATTTGCCCAGAGGCCAGGCTCGGTTTTGTCGCTGAACACCCACACCGGCGATCAATGCCACCTGAAGAGCTCTGTTTTTGCCAGAGTGTGGGTGTTCAGAATGAGGGTTTAATGTCTGAATTTCGGTTGTTTCTTTCAAAGAAATTTCTGTCAGAGAAAATTGTGGCGACAATTCCTCTAGGGAAGCGTCAGGCAGGGAAAGTAACTGTTGAAATGGTTGATAGAAGTTTTCCACCGCATGCAGGCGGCGTACGCTACGTTGCCACTTCCCTTTGCCTTTTACTTTTTGCTTTTTATAAACCCGGATTCGACTGAGCCACTGCCATGGCGGCAGAAGCAAGGCAGACAATAGATATGTCTTAAACGCAGGGTGCAAATTTACGATGCCGTCAATCGGGGTTTTACGCAAGGCATTTGCTAGATGAAAGAGCCTTTTTAACAGTGAGAAGACTCCCGTGTAAGGGTTTAATTTCCAGACGGTAAATGCCTCCTCTTTATAAGCATTGGCTTTGAGCCACTCAGCCAAGGGAGAATCAGACAAGAGGTGGATATGGACGTCTTTTCTAGCGAGATAGACCTGATCCAGCGAGGGGGTGACGTGCACCAAATCGCCAATGGCCCCTAGTCGAATCACCAATAGATTTTTAATGGTGTTTTTCATCAGGAAAGTCTCAGTTTGCCTCGTGAATGTGTTTAGTGTACCTAAAAAAGAGATTTGAGCGTTTCAATGACCTGTTTAGGACTCAGCTGATGAAGGCAGGCACCGGTTCTTAAAGGACACCGTCTTTCAAAGCAAGGCTGACAGGCTAACGATAGACTTAGCGTATGGTGTTGTTGGCTTCCAGAGGTTAAGCTGGGTTGATACGGACCCGTTCGTCCGGGAGCAGTTGGCCCGTAGAGCCCTATAATTCGCGGTTTTAGGACTTGAAGAGAGTCTTTGAGAAGAGAGTTTTTGAGAAGAGAGTCATTGATCTGAGTAGAGTTTCTAGCCTGATGAAGGTTATGTGAATGACTGGCAACGGCGCTTGCCAGATGCAGTGGCCCGCTGTCCATCCCGATAAAATAATCAGCATGTTGGAGCAAGGCCTGTAATTGTGGCCAGGTTGTCTTTCCCCTGAGATCGAGACCTGTGAGATCGCGCCTTG
Source organism: uncultured Vampirovibrionales bacterium (assembly GCA_964654525.1). Classification (GTDB taxonomy): domain Bacteria; phylum Cyanobacteriota; class Vampirovibrionia; order Vampirovibrionales; family Vampirovibrionaceae; genus JAIEMW01. The sequence goes on from CAZZIY010000049.1 coordinate 5,781, forward strand.
ATTCTTGATATGCCGTATTTAAATCAGAAATATCAAGTGAATGACCTGTTCCAATAAGAATCCACCGGCAATGCTGCAGATTCAGCCATTCAATCAGCTCTCTCCAATAGTGTAGAGGCCAGTGTTTGCTTTCCCAAGCGGTTTCTGGTGCTAAAACAATGAGCGGACCTTGTTGTTTTTCTATCGGTGTTTTAAGTGTGAAGTCGCTGACCCATTCAGCAACAGTGCGCTCAATGTGAGGCTCAGTGGGCCTCAAGGGGAAATCGATTTTGACAGAGCTGAGATCCTGTTCGTCAAAGCCTAGGCGAGATAAGAAGTCCAAAAAAACAGAAATCGTTGATCGGTGTGGGTTTTTCAGATCGTGCGGGGCAATGGTTTCTGTATAGGTTAACCAGGCCCATTCTCGGGTGGCTTTAAATCCAATGCGACGAGGAATGCTTGCGAGCCAGGGCAGTAAAGCGCTTTTCATTAAGCCTTGAATGTCTAAAGAGACATCGTATTGAGTGGCTCGCAGGGTGTGAAGAAACGACTGCCACTCTGCCAGTGTCTGCCCCCATTGACGGACATCACAAGAGCACAAGCTTTTAAGCCAACGTTTTCGCTGTGAGATATGGAGCCGGTCAATCAGCGGGTTCCCCTCGAGCAAGGGGGCTGCATCCGCTTCCACGAGCCAACCAACAAATAAGTCAGGGTTCAGCGCCTTTAAAGCCGCCAGGACTGGCAGAGTCTGAATGACATCACCGTGGGCACTGAGGCGGCTGATCAAAATCCGCCGGGGGTTCTGCTTCGGCTGCTCAGAATTCGGTATAATGGGAGTCATAGAGAGTGCGACCCAAAATCATAAAACAGCAAAGAGGTTAATACCCAAGATGCGAATTCCCGCAAGGGGTCCTTTTCTTGGATGAAAGCCTTGATGTGCTCAATCATTGTTAGCGTCTTTCTTTCTAACGTATTTTGGCTTCCCAACGTATTTTGGCGACTCGTTTTCATTTATGCCTGATTCGATCCTATTAAACATTGTGGTTTTGGGCCTCCTGTTGGGGGGGATGGTTGCCATTGGCTACCTTATTTTACTCTCAAAGCGTTTGGGTGGGCCAGAAACATCCGGTCCGGCACGACCACTAAACCCAATGCAAGCACCTGCAGGTGCAGTCGAGGGTGAACCGGCCGCCAATAGCGGTACTATGGATTTTTTGGGGCATCTTAACCGCGGTAACGAGCTGATGGCAGAATTCCGCTATGATGAAGCTCTTTCTCACTTTGAACAGGCAAAGGCCCTGAACCCTTCAGACCCCAATGTGTTTTTTAAGATCGGCAGACTTCACCTCAAGAAAGAAGACCCCATTAAGGCAAAAGAAGCCTTTGAGGCAGTGCTGGCAATTAATCCCAATAAGACAGAAGCCCACTACGAGCTGGCCCGGATTTATATGACCTTTGGGAAAAATGACCATGCGATGCAGTACCTTGAAGCTGCACTGACCGTTCGCCCCAATGATACGGAGCTACTCAAGCTTCAGGTGAAATTAATGGGTCGAAAAAACGAATGGGATCAGGCCCTTCCCATCATCGAACGACTACTGCAAGAAAACCCAAACCAACTCGATCTCTATAAAACCTATGCAGAGGTGTTACACAGAGCCAGGCAGTTTGATAAGGCACTGGAAGCCTATAAAGTACTGATACAAAATGATCAGGCCAATCAATATGGCTATTGGGCCAAAATCGCTAGAATTTACCTCGATCAAAACAGGTTTAGTGATGCTATTGAAGCCTTTAGGCCCGTTTTTTCTGAGGGAAGCCCCTTGGCAAAAGAGGGAACTTTAAGGACCCAGATGGCGGTTTGTCTGTGTAATCAGGGGGTTAATCTTTTCAGCCAAAAAGAATTTCAAGAAGCCATGGCGCTGTATCAAGAGGCCTTGGAGTTTGATAAAGATAACCCCGATATCTACTTCAACTTGGGCAAGGTGTTCGCCATACTCAAAGAATTTCCACAGGCTGAAAGTAACTTTCTACGAGTGTTATCATTAAGCCCGCAAGACAGCTATGCCCACTATGAGCTGGCCAAAATGCATGATCAAAAAGGGGATATGGATTTGGCCTTAAAGCATTACGAAGATTGTCTCCGTTTTGAGCCAACCCATGCCCGTTCCGCTTTTGGAATGGGGACGCTCTACGGGATTAAAGGGGATTTGGAAAAGTGTATAGAGTTTCTCTCAGTAGCCGTAAGGCTGGATCCCACGTTTGTGGATGCCATTTACAATTTGGCTGTGGCCGAAGAAAAGATTGGGCATCAGAAGAAAGCGGCTGCCCTCGATAAAAGCGTGTTGGATTTGGATGCCTCGCATGTAGAAGCCCGCAGTAATTTAGCCTATCTCAAACAAGAGCTGCAAGAAGGCTAAAGCAATAAAAATAAACCCCCGTCTAGAACCTACGGGCTCTTGCGGGGGGAATGGATCCTAACAACTCAAATTAGAACTTAAATTGAGAAAGACTTATGCATTGATAAAGCGCCCGCTCAGGCGAGAAGACTGCTTTAGGCTTTGATACGCTTCGGCTGCATTGAAGGCAGGTGCATTGGCGTTCGCTTCAGCCTTTTTCTTTCGGTATTGAATGTTGTTCCATACATCGTTAAACCAGACAGGGAACCAGCCAATCATCACGCAAACAGCCAGGAAGCTTCCCACGTCTAAAAACATCCGGTTACGTCGCGCAAATTTAGCCAGGAAACCCTTATACTCAGGGATGTTTTTGAGAGCTCCCAGGGCTTGGGCACTACCGCCTTCCTCTGCGGCTTGAATGGCTTTGGCACGGATAGCGTCCATTTTCTCCAGAGCGTCAAAGGCTTGATGTTTGAGTTTATTGACTTCGGCTTGGGGTGCGCTGCGATCAACAGCTCCTACCAAAGCACTCAGTTTTTCTTGGAAAGCGGTAATCATCTCGCTGAGTTTTGAAGAGCCTGTTTTGGTCTTGGCCAGTCCTCCGTCGTGGAGGTTACGGGCTGCTTTTAAAATGCCATGTTCTCCTGTGTAGCCATTGGGACGAGCATAGCGGATCAACGATTCCAAAACATCCGCGTTGGCCACATGGTAGTTTTTGGAAAAATCGGTGTATTTCAAGGCCTCAAAAGTGGTACGACCTGCATCTTGGTTCATTTTTGTCAGGCTCACTCCAATGCTCTTTTCGCGCAAGCGGCAGACGGAGTTCACTAAGGGCTTGAGCATGAACAAGAAGATCGTAATGGCAGTCAGATCCCGGCGGAGAACATCACCCATCTCGCGGTAATCATTGTTCTTTTTACCGCGCTCATAGGCTCTAAACAGACGAGGCCCAACAGTGAAGGGGTAGAGAATCAGGAATAGCGCACCCATTGGCGGTTCAGAAATTTTGAGCTTGCTGAGTTTTGGAAACTCATGGAAGTCATAATCAAAGATACGGCCGCCCAACCAGCGCAGTTTGTGAGCAAAGAAATTCTGAACGCGTTCTGCAACGGACAAGGCTTGACCGGGTTTTGCAGAGACAATGAATTTCTCTGCTTTTTGAGGCAGTGATTGGGTTGAGTTTAAAACCGCATGAGAAGCGTTGACCAACCAGTCAGAGGGCTGGGTATAGATAGGAGCGGCGACAGTGGGGGAGATACGGGTCATAATCTAAAACCTCCCTCCTGTTGGCTGCTGCTGAAGTGGGTAAGTGGTTGGATAGGGATTATTGCTATAGCCCACTGCTGGCGTGGGGATGAACCCAGGATAGTAGCTATTGTAACCAGCTGTTTGCGTTTGAGGGACGATCTGCTGTCTTTGGGGAGGCTTAGAAGCGGCTTTGGCCGCACGAGCCATCGCTTCGAGTTCTTTCATGGCTTCGGCAAAGGCAGCTTCATCAACTTTTGCTTGAACTGTTTTCACTTCAGAACGGGTAGAGGTATTTTGCGCTGGCTTTTGAGAGGGCTTGCTTTTTGGATCGTCTGTTAAGAGTCGGTTGGCCACATAGGAGTCGTTATGCTGAGTGAGTTTTACCAGATAAGTCAGATAAATGCCTGTTAACAGCGTTGCACTTAAGCCCATAACGGCTTTTCGTACGGTTAAACGGTGATAAATTTTATTGGCGAGTGCTGCAAATTGGTCGCCCACGTGTTTGCCCACTTTTTCTTCGTAGACAGTGCGCATAAAGTCATTAAACTTGGTGAGGTAGCCTGTGAGTTCGCCGGCTTTGATAAAATCCACATGAGGTTTAAAGACAGCAGCTTTTCCGGCCTTTTCAGCAGCAGCACGTTTGAACAGACGCACCTTGGTAACCGTCACATCGGTTTGAGTCTTGAGCAGCTCTGCCATTCTGGGGTGCTTGCGGTTGAAACCTTCAACTGCGGTAGTTAATTCGTCAGACAACTGCCCCAGGGCCTTGTCTCGGGTGCTGTGGTCGTTATTAAACAGTTGTTCAGCCCAGCGTACGCTCCAGTTATCTAAGAAGGCTTTGCCGCTTTGTCCATTGGCCAATTTGGCTTTCTCAAAATCACTGTCTTGAAAAAGATTGCGGACAAAGGATTGAACGCTTTGGGTGTAGGCGTGCTTTTGGGTCAGCTTTCGCGAATCTGCCCCTTTCAGGTGATCCATAAATGTATGGGCCATTTTTGATAGAGGCTGATATCCCATCTCGCTGGCTTGTTTTCCAAATGTACGGCGGGCAACGGAATAGATCAGGGTGGGCACCATCAGCACCCCAGGACCTGTGGCCACTTCACGCATTGTTTCTTCGTATAGATTGGGCCAGTTTAGGCCTTTAATGTTTTTCACCAGGCTCTTAGCCATCTGCTGGCGTGGGGTTAGGCCATGATTGCTGGGGTCAGTTGTTGGGTCATAATGAACCCGCCCCCGGGTGAGCGACACTTCAATACGGGGGACCCACATGGAAACCACATCGTGAGCAATAAAGGCCCAGAGGAAGATTTCCACGATGTGGTGAAACACTC
>CAZZIY010000050.1:0-10561 GCA_964654525.1 uncultured Vampirovibrionales bacterium
GGAAGACAGCCGCAGTTTAGAAGTCACCTTGCTCAGCGGAAAAACTTACAAAGCAACCCTGATCGGGCTTGATATCAATACCGATACAGCACTCATTAAAGTTACCGATCCGGCCACTCGCTTTCCGGTGATCCCACTGGGTGATTCTGATCAGCTTCAAGTCGGGCAAACGGTCTTTGCTATTGGCAATCCTTTTGGCCTTAAAAGCACGATGACCATTGGCATAATCAGTAGCCTGGGTCGGCAGCTGAAAGCAGAAAACGGCCGCACGATGGATCATATTATTCAAACAGATGCGGCGATTAACCCCGGCAACTCAGGGGGACCGCTCATTGATTCTCGAGGCCGTTTAATCGGCATTAACTCTGCCATTTTTAGTCCTTCCGGGGCCAATGCCGGTATCGGGTTTTCTATTCCCGTCAACACGGCCAACCGGGTCGCTCAAAACCTCAAACAGTACGGGCGGGTGATTCGCCCCTTTTTGGGCGTGGCTATGCACTTGGAGATTAACCCTTTCCTGGCTCAAGCTCTAAGCCTCCCCATTAGTAAGGGTTTACTGGTAGCCCGTGTGGTAAAAGACAGTCCAGCAGATAAAGCTGGCATTCGTGGTGGCACTCAGCTTGTCCGTGCTGGAAACCGGGTCCTAGTTTTGGGTGGCGATGTCTTAACCCATATAGACAATCAACCCATTGTTTCCACCGATCAGTTTCTCAATATGTTAGAATCCAAACGTGTTGGAGATCGGGTAACTCTTTCGCTTATCCGCAATAACCAACCCCTCAAGATTGTAGTCATTTTAGAAGAACGACCCGTCCAAACTCAGGAGTAACAGAACCTCATGGCAAAAATAGTGGCTGTCGATGACGATCCCGCCATTCTCGAATTGGTACAAATCAACCTAGAAATCCAAGGACACCAAGTATTTACTGCTCCCGATGGAACCAAAGGCCTTGCACTGGTGCAACAAGAGCGCCCCGCACTTGCTATCTTGGATGTGATGATGCCCGAAGTGGACGGTTATACCGTTTGCCAGCGGATTCGTAAAAACCCCGGCACAGAAACCACCCCAGTGTTGCTTCTCACCGCGCTTGGCGTGTTGGATGACAAGGTAAAAGGCTTTGACGCGGGAGCCGATGACTATTTGGTGAAACCCTTTGAAATTCCTGAGCTGCTCGTTCGCGTTCGCGCACTGTTACGTCGCTCTGGGGAGCCTTCCACAGGATCCAGTCTACCAGAAGTACTTTCTGTGGGTGATATCACCCTAATTCCAGAAAATTTAGAAGTGAAATTACTGGATCAGCGAGTGAAACTGACCCCGACCGAATTTGAGATATTAAACTGCCTGGTCCAAACCCACGGGCAGGCGATCTCATTAGGTAAGCTGCTGCAAGATGTGTGGGGATATGCCCCGGATGATGATGTAGAAACCATTCGAGTCCATGTCCGTCACCTGCGCTCCAAACTGGAAAAAGCCAGCCCGAGCAAGCAGTATATTGAAACCATCTACGGTGGTGGTTACCGGCTGATCCCCGAAGGGTTGAGCAAAGGAAAGTAGCACCGAGCAATCTTGCCCATGCATTGACATTGATTTTTCCTTTGGCTACCCTAAACATCTATCATTGATAGATTTTATCGATTCTATCGAATTATTTCCTTTTCTGGGTGTCCGCGCCAGTATTTTTAAAAGCCTACAGGAGGTTTTTCCTTGCCTACGATTTCTCAGTTGGTCCGCCGTGAACGCAAACGGGTGATTACCAAAACCAAGTCACCGGCCCTCAAGTCCAATCCACAAAAACGGGGAGTTTGCACCCGGGTGTACACAACCACCCCTAAAAAACCCAATTCTGCGCTACGTAAAGTAGCTCGGGTTCGTTTGACCAACGGGTTTGAAGTGACCTCTTACATCCCTGGCGTTGGCCACAACCTGCAAGAACACTCTGTGGTTCTAATTCGTGGCGGTCGGGTGAAAGATTTACCCGGTGTTCGCTATCACATTGTCCGCGGTACATTGGATGCAGCCGGTGTTCAAAAACGCAATCAGTCTCGCAGCAAATACGGCACCAAAAAAGATGCTGCCGCCCAAGCCGCTGCAGCCGGTAAAAAGAAAAAGTAAGCCCCCAGAAGTAAGCACAAACTGAAATAAGAAAGAAGGGATAGTCCTCAATGCCTCGTCGCTACAAACCTGCTAAACGAGTTCCGCTTCCAGACCCAATCTATAACGATGTGGATGTGGCGAAATTTATTAACCGCTTGATGACACGTGGCAAGAAGAGTGTGGCAGAACGTATTTTCTACACCGCTTTAGAATCCCTCCAAAGCCGAATTCAAGAAAAACCCTTGGAAGTGTTTCACAAAGTGCTGAAAAAGGTGAAGCCTTTGGTCCGAGTGAAAGCCCGACGGGTGGGTGGTTCTACCTATCAGGTGCCAATGGAAGTTCGCGAAGATGAGGCTGTGGCCATCGGATCACGTTGGTTGATTCAATATGCTCGCAAGCGAAATGGTCGCTCAATGGCTGAAAAGCTTGCCGCTGAAATGTTAGATGCCTATAACGGCGCTGGATCTACGATTAAGAAGCGAGAAGAAATGCACAAGATGGCTGAAGCCAACAAAGCATTTGCACACTACCGTTTCTAATGTATGATTTTCCGGGTCGCGTCAGTGACCCGGCTTGGTATTATTCGTTTTTGTATAGAATCCACACAGACATAAGGAAAACAGACCGTGGCCAGAAAGACGCCGATTGAACGTTACCGCAACATAGGGATTGCCGCTCACATTGACGCAGGAAAAACCACCACCACTGAGCGGATTTTGTACTATTCCGGAAAGATTCACAAAATTGGTGAAGTTCATGAAGGCACAGCGGTTACCGACTGGATGGAGCAAGAGCGTGAACGGGGGATTACCATTACCTCAGCCGCGATCACGACATTCTGGAAAAACCACCAGATCAACATTATAGACACCCCCGGCCACGTTGATTTCACCATCGAAGTAGAACGCTCTTTGCGTGTATTAGACGGTGTGGTTGCTGTTTTCTGTGCCGTTGGTGGGGTTCAATCTCAATCAGAAACCGTCTGGCGCCAAGCCAACCGATATATGGTTCCTCGGATGGTGTTTGTGAACAAGATGGACCGCACCGGTGCCCGTTTCGACCGTGTGGTGGATCAGATCAAGACCCGCTTGGGTGCCAATGCTCACCCGATTCAACTGCCCATTGGTGCTGAAGACCAATTCACCGGGGTTGTGGATCTTATTGACAACTGTGCGTATATCTACCAGAACGATATCGGCACCGAAGTCGCTAAATCTGAGATTCCAGCCGATTACGTGGAAGCGGCCAAAGTCGCACGGGAATCCCTGATTGAAGCCATTGTGGAAACCGATGACGCCCTGATGGAAAAATACCTAAACGGCGAAGAAGTGTCCACGGAGGCGCTGAAAAAAGCCCTGCGCAAAGCGGTTTGCGACGTGAAAATTGTGCCAGTTACTTGCGGTACTGCCTTTAAGAACAAAGGGGTTCAGCTGTTACTGGATGCCATTATTGATTACCTGCCCTCACCGATTGAAGTACCCCCCATTCAAGGCCTCAAGCGTGATGGTACGCCAGTAATCCGCAAGAGCGATGACAAAGAACCCTTTGCTGCACTTGCTTTCAAGATTATGACCGATCCCTACGTCGGCCGACTTACCTTCTGCCGAGTCTATAGCGGTCACCTCGATGCGGGTAGCTACGTCTACAACGCCACCAAAGACAACAAGGAACGGGTCAGCCGCTTGATCCAGATGGAATCCAGCGACCGTATTGAGATTCCTGAAGTGAACTCTGGGGATATCTTTGCGGTGGTTGGTCTGAAAAACACCACCACGGGAGATACCCTCTGCTTAGAAAACGATCCCGTTATTCTGGAATCCATTCACATTCCTGAGCCCGTGATTGAGGTTGCCATTGAGCCAAAAACCAAGGCTGATCAAGAAAAACTGTCCAACTCCCTATCCAAATTGGCTGAAGAAGACCCCACCTTCCGCGTCCGAGTCGACGAGGAAACGGGTCAGACCGTCATTGCCGGGATGGGCGAACTTCACCTGGAAATTATTGTTGACCGTCTGCTGCGGGAATTTAAAGTGGATGCCAACGTCGGGAAACCCCAGGTGGCTTACCGTGAAACCATTACCAAGACCGTTGAGATTGAAGGCAAGTACATCCGTCAATCCGGTGGTCGAGGTCAGTACGGTCACGTTTGGCTGCGCCTGGAGCCCCAAGAGCAAGGCGCTGGCTTCACCTTTGAGAACAAAATTGTTGGCGGGGCCATTCCTAAAGAATTTATCAACCCCGTTGGTAAAGGGATTGAAGAAGCGATGCAAGGCGGTGTTATCGCTGGCTACGAGCTGATCGATCTCAAAGCCACCTTGTTCGACGGTAGCTTCCACGATGTTGACTCGAGCGAGATGGCCTTTAAGATTGCCGGTAGTATGGCCCTTAAAGCCGGGGTGCCGAAAGCGGGTCCACAACTGTTAGAGCCTGTGATGAAAGTGGAAATCGAAGTACCCGAAGACTTCCTGGGCGATGTGATTGGCGATCTCTCCAGCCGTCGTGGACGGGTTGAAGGGATGGAGCCGATTGAAGGGACTGGAACTCAGAAAATCCGGGCTATGGTGCCACTCTCTGAGATGTTTGGTTATGCAACCGATATCCGCAGCAAGACCCAAGGCCGAGGGACCTTCTCCATGGAGTTTGAGCACTACGAGCCCATGCCAAACAACATTGCAGAACCCCTGATCGCGAAATTCAAAGGCCAAATGGCCCAGACCACGTAAATTTATAAATCGCTGGTTTTTGTATATTGCACCGGGAGAAACTCCCGCAATGTCCGGACCTGAATGCGACCTGTCTCGTTGTCTATCAGGGCAATCAAGATATCGTCCCGTCCAGAGAGCTTCCACAAGGAGGTCAGGCTCTCATACCGCGGCAGTTTATGGTCGTTGTCACTGTAATAGGCTACCATTGTCAATGCTTTCGCGGGTTTTTTATCTATATTTTTTTCAGCGTCCTCGCGTTGAGTGACTCTCAGTTGAGTGACTTTCAATGGTTTCAGTGAAACCCCCATCAGCGTACAGGCCAGCTCATACACCAAGCGTAAAGCATGGTGTAAAACCCGTTTTAAGGGCCGCCAAATGGGCGTATCTTGAAGCGTTTTTTGCCATCGCGTATGAGTTTCTTCCAGTTTTTGGTACCCAGGTGGACTAAGAGCTTTGGAAACCGCATCCATATCCGCCGATAAATAAACACTGTGCTTGGGATAGAGACTGGCTCCCCGGGTAATAGCGTATTGAGTTGAATTTTGCTCGTTCTCACGGCGTTTCACAGGCATCATCAACACAGAAGCCCCTGTTTGAATTTCGGCACGCACCCCACGGTCAAACGCATTCCCTTCTTCCCAAGCTTTACGGGCTTCCTCAAGCATATCTCGTGTGAGTTTTACAGGGCTGTATCCGGGATAGTCTTTTTTTAGGAGAGCCATACGGGTGTTAAACACAGCTTTGGCTTGCTCTGAAAAGACAACTGGCAGCCGAAGCGGATCTTGATGAATATCGGCGGGGCGATTAGAGGATTTTTTAGCCTGTTTCACTCGATCCCGAAAGAACGGAAGTAGAGCAGCCATCGGCTTAACCACCACTTCCAGTTGCCCACCGGGGGCCTTACGGCGAAGATAAATCATTTGGGTATCCGGGTGCACCACGGGATAAGCGGCCTCAAAACTCTCTAGGCACACCTGACACGGTGATGCATTCATCCATTTGGGGTTTAAAAAATCAAAGCCCACTACCGCCATGGCATCCAAACGGGGTTGTTTGTCTTTTAGTTCACTGGGCCAGCGCTTAAACACTTGTTTCAGCGTCGAGCGTTCCGCGCAGATAAAATTATCGGGGCCAAAGGCGATGTTGGTATCGGCCAGAATACGGTGTGGTTTTGGCTGTTGGTGTTTATTTTTGCCCTTACCAGTGTGAACCCAGACACTGGCGCCCCAACTCCCGCCCACATCCCGGTTTCGTTTGATTTTCATCGACTGGTGGGCTTGCAAGAAGGCGCTTTTCAATAAACGCTTCACTGTTTCGGGCTTTACTGTTTCGGGCTTTATAGTGTCAGGGCGAACGGCGTCTGTTGTGCCTTCATACACGACGGGCAGGGCGAGTAATTGCTCTAGCAGCCCTGAGGCACGAGGCATTAGCGTGGTTTTATCCACTCCGTGGTGATGAGGGTTGGCGCGATCGCGATTATGGCTAGCACCGTTAAACGCGGGAAGGCGATTTGAAATGAATGGAGACAAACGCACCCAGAAAAAACCTCAGGCATTTTGGATCTGTCACTAAAAAAACCAAGCCCCTGAGGAAATTGTCCTCAAAACACAACAACCGTGTTGGACTGTTGTTTTTAAGGTGTGGTGCCAACGCCAGCAGCTGGAGCCGCGAAAGCTTTCTTTCCACTCAGATCTTTGGAAGAGGTGTAAATGTAGGTCATATAATCCTGAATCGTCCGGACCTGCAGAGTATCGTTCTCAATCACCACCACCAGCGTATCCACCCCGCCGCGGTCTTGTGAGATCCGTCCCAGATTGGGGATATGCGGAACATTATCGTCACCGTAGTAAGCCAGCGCTTGGATTTGTGGGGGTTCTGTGCCGCCTTTTTTGGCTGCAGCAACCAGCCCGATGTAAGCCGTTCCCAAATCAGCATCCAAAGGCCAGCGCCGACTCCAATCCATCCGCTCTGAGGAAGTTGACTCAAAATTACCCTGCCCGTCTCTCACCAAGACAGCGGCACCCAAGGGTTTTTTAGACAATTCAGCATATCCAGAAGTCTTGTTACTGAGATACGCCATCTGAGCCGCTGCCATCAGTTGAGAAATTTGCTGGATTTGAACCCTCTTGGCGGCCATCGCCAATTGGGCTTTGGCAGATACATTGACAGGCAAGGCCAATACAGAAGGCTGTGTGGTGAGAGAGGGTTGTTGTTTTCCCCAGAAGGGCAGGTAATCCGCCAAGGTTTCCACTCTAAGGGCAAACGCGCCAGATTGAGAATCTTTTTCCAGGCTGAATATCTGTGTTTCTGGGGAAAAATAGGTCTGAGTGGTCATCCAGCCTTGGCAGTCGGCGCAATATTCCATGGCGCTTCGGTCAGTCCCAACCGCTTTATAACTCGAAGAGTACATCCGGGTCACTTTCATGCCACGGACCAAGGCATCTTTTTTGACTGGGTCTTGCACTGCAGACTGTACGGTAGGGACATCCATCTTATCCAGCGCCTGGTTAAAGGCGTTGGTCATCGCAGAGCGCTCCCCACAGAAGATATTATCGCGGGTATGCTCAATATTGGTACCCAGTCCAAAGGTCCCGTTAGCCATTTCAAAGCCGCTGTTATAGTAGCGAAGAGAGAAATTACCCACGGCTTGGTTCTTTAACCCGTGTTCGTATGTTTGCAGCACTTTGCCAATATGCTGTGCCTTATCCCGTTCTATCTCTGCTATTTGTGTCGGGCTTAAATGCGGGCTGGTCACTCGCAGTGTGACTTGCGCTGGATCAATATTGTAACGCTGCAACAGAACGGGAATCGCTTCTGCACCAAAGCGCGGCTGTGTATTGGAAACTGAACTGAGAACTTTAGCAGCGCCTCGGGTAAAAACTTGACCCGTAGTTTGATCAGCAGCAGAGTGCCCTAAATGCTTGCCTAAATAGTTCACAGAAGAAATACCGGAAAGCACCGCATTAGGCCGCACAGCTGACAATGATACGTTCATGGATGTATTCATGCAATGAACCTCTCTCTGGGCTAATCTCTCACTATCTATTCACACACACACAATATTTCCAGGGATCACCCTACTGAGACAAAAATAGTATAAGAGGTCGTCAGTAACAAGGGCATGTCATTGTTTATTTACAGAAGATGCGTAGACAAAAGGCAGTTCCTCATGCAGGGTGCTGATGGTAATGATGGGTTGCGTTGGACGCGCCTGACTAAAAGCCGGGCGAATGATTAACGTATCCAAGCCTCCCAGATCTTGAGAGAAACGGCCCAAGGAGCCTTTTTGCGGCGGGGTGGCATAACCCATATAGGCCAAGGCGACCACACGAGACGCAGCTGCTTTCACTGATTTAGAACTGCTCGAAAGAACCTTGCTTATGGCCGCATGAGCGGCTGTTAAATCAGCTGAAGAGCGCCATCGCGGGGTCCAGTGGAGTTCTCGTACAGATTCCACACGGACATTGCCCTCTGAATTTTTAGCCAAGGCCGCAACAGAAGGGGCAAGTGTTTTGAGTGCAACCCTTTGTGCTTGTCTTAATAAGCCTCTACAGTCCTCTTCGCTCACAGAAAGCCTTGCCATGGTATCTCTAGCTTTATCCGTAATTTCCAGTGGCAATTTACGCAGCAGCGCTGTTTCGATAAGCCAGGCATTTACTTTGCCTAAGCGACACGGCCCGTCATAATCTTTCAACACCCGAACTCGAAGCCGATATGGACCAGTATAGCCCTCTTTTTCCAGGGTCAGTACCTGTGTTTCGGGGGAAAAATACGACTGCTGAGCCATCCAACTCTGGCAATCCGCGCAGTACACACCAACCCGATCGGTACCAATTGGTTTAGAACTGGTAGAATATAAGCGTTTTACCCGGTTCTTTTTCAATGAATTCACTGCACCCCGTTCGAGGCTGCCCAATGTCGTGTTGTCCAGAGCTTGATTCCAGGCCATCACCAAAGCAGCGCGCTCTCCACAAAATACCTCTTCTCGGTCCAGTTCTATATTACTGCCCAGTCCAGTCGCCCCATTTTGTAATTCGACCGATGTGGCGTAAAACCGCCCAGAATGGTTGCCCAATAAGGCATTTTTGCGGGCATGCTCATGGGCCTGTAATAAGTGTCCAATGATACGGGGTTTGTCCGCCTCAATCTCCGCCAAAACCGCGGGCGTCACAAAGGCGCTTTCTGTAAACACACTGACCTTTTTAGGGTTAATGTCATAACGCTTCAGCAGCCTGGCCACAGGTTCTGCACCAAAGCTCAGTATTGGCGGTCGAGACACACTCACAGGACTCAATCGAGACATCTAAATCATTTCTTTTTGAGGAGACACACTACAATTACTACCAGATTAGCACAAAGTGTTTTTGGGCAACTTGTTTTATGCTTGTTTTATGATGGTAGGTGATGAACCAGCAATCCCCCATACAGCCTAAAGACATTTTAGCCCAAGCCTTTGTGGGCACCCCTCAGCGTCCTTTTTTGATGATTCCGGGCCCGACGCCGCTACCTGAGGCCGTAAGATCCGTCCTGGCAGACCCAGCCATTGGCCACCGAAGTGCCGAATTTAAGGCCGTCTTAGTCCGGGTCTTTCAGGGGCTCCAGTGGGCCTTTCAAACAAAAAATCCGGTCCTCATGTACACCGCCAGTGCCACCGGCGCGATGGAAGGGGCATTTCAAAACACCCTCAACCGGGGTGATTCGATTGTGGTCCTCTGCTGCGGGGTATTTAGTTCTCGGTGGGCCGATATGGCCGAAAGCCTGGGCCTTCAGGTCACTCGAATCACTGTGCCTGCAGGAGAGCCCAACACGGTTGAATCACTCGAAGCTGTCCTCTCAGCAGATACGCATAAAAAAATTAAGGCCGTGGTGATTACCCACAGCGAGACCTCAACGGGTGTTTTAAACCCACTGCAAGCAACGGCCAAAGTGGTGAGAGCCCACGACGCCCTGTGCATTGTGGACGCCGTCACCAGTTTGCTTGCTACCCCTTTATACACAGATGCGTGGGACTTAGATCTCGTTGTCAGCGGCAGCCAGAAAGGCTTTATGATCCCTCCAGGTCTTGCCTTTTTGAGCGTGGGTCCTAGAGCCTGGCAAGCCTTTGAGCGCTGTGAGCACCCGGGCTATTACTTCAACTTTGAACGAAACAAAAAAGCGCAATTAGACCATACTACCGCCTACACCCCGGCTACCCCACAATGTTTGGCACTCGATGTTGCACTGACACTGATGCAGTCAGAGGGGCTCGAAGCGATTTGGGCAAGGCATCATCAGCTTCAAACACAGATTCGAGAAGGGGTAAAGGCCCTGGGACTTTCCTGTTTGGTTCCTCACTCACAGTATGCCAGTACTGCAGTGACTGCGGTTTACCCGCCTGAGGGGGTTTTGGTTTCGAGTATTCGCCAGTATCTCAAGGAGCATTTCGCCATCGCCATCGCTGATGGGCAGAAAGAGTTGAAAGGCAAAATTTTCAGAATTGGCCACCTGGGCCATATTTGCACTGCAGACGCTGATCGGGTGCTCGGCGCCCTGAAAACATGCTTAACGCCAGACCACTCCGTAAAACCCTAGAAAAGACTAACTAAGCACATGCCCACGACATTTATCCCAGAAAAACACACAGAAAAACCGAAGGTCCTGATCACCGATCAGATCCATCCCGCCGCAGGGGAAATCTTGGCGGAAGTGGCTACCATTATTTACGAGTACACACTGCCTTCTGACATTCTCAAGGGCAGATTATCAGAATTTGACGGGGTTT
>CAZZIY010000051.1:0-10488 GCA_964654525.1 uncultured Vampirovibrionales bacterium
CTGTACTCAAACCCAGTTGATTAAAGCTATTGTAGGTAGATGTTATGCCAGATACCGAACCAAAAGCTAATCCTCGCAGGGTGTTGCGAATTTTTTGAACTGTCGTGTCCCCTTTGAGCGTTGCTGATGCTGATTGAGAATCCGTCTGATCTTTAATGTATTTATTCACCAAGTTATATTTGGCCACAAAATCAACAATCGCATTTTTTAAGGAATCTGTGTCTTGAGCGACATTGAGATTTACCGTATTAGTTCCACTGGTGGTATTGACTAAATTAATTGTCACGCCTGATAAGCCACTCACATCGCTGGAAATCGTGTTTGAGGTGCTCTGTAGATTCACCCCATTGACAGAGAATTGGGCGTTTTTTCCAGCGGTTTGGGAAGTGACGGGGCTTCCGCCTCCGTCTATTAAGCCTGTGGCTTGCAGAAAGTTGCCTGTTGTATCACTCAGAGTGATCAATGAATTTCCAGGCGTTTTAGAAATTAATTGAATCTTGTTGGTTGCTGAATTAAAACTGGCCGTCACCCCAGCTGTAGCACTGCTATTGATATCAGAAATAATCTGATTCAAACTTTTCCCGTTGGTGGTAAAAGTGGCTGTTCCAATCTGAAAGGTGCTACCCGCCGTCACCGCCGTTTGAAAATTAGCCAAAGCGTTGTTAGTCACATCTGCCGACGTGTTAATCAACGAAACGGTCCCGCTGGTTAGTGTAGTTCCTGAATCCGTTGCTGGTTGAAGCCTCAGTTTACTTAAAAAGTTAGTGGTATCTCCTGATGCACCCAAACTCACGTTCGTTACACCCGGGGTACCGTAATCTAAAACCACTTTACCGTTACTAACACTGGCCAAAATTCCGGTTTGAGTCTGAATCCGTCCCAACACATCTCCTATAGTATCTCCTGCATTAACAGCGATTTGATAGCTATTGCCATTGGCAAAGACGGAGAAATTACCATTAGTAATAGACCCCGAGGAAACACTGGCAATCGGGGTAGCTGCTGTAATTTTGGCTCCAACCCCGTCGATGGTCGAAGCAGAAGTTGGCGTTGCTAACTGTGTTACCTTAAGGGCGATGTTTTGCGTCGCCGCATCTGTTGTTGCTGTCACGGTAGCCACAGAACTATCGGATGACGTGGCAGACTTCTTTTTAAACAGATTTGTATCTATGACAGAAGGAGCAATCAGGGTTCTCAGGGACGTGGATAAAGCGCTTACTCGACTCTTTAAATTCTGATAAGTAGACTCCTGATTGCTGATTTTTGTTTTCTGTGCCGATAACAAATCGATCGGCCGACGATCTAAGGCAATCAATTGCGTTACGATCGAATCAACCGGAAGTCCGGAAGCTAAACCTGTGCTGGATGTAAACCCTGTAGACATGGAATCGCTTTTTCCTCAAATCTCATGAATCGAGAGAAACCCACTACTGATGGTACCAGTGCTCAGGGGTAGCTCACCTCATGTAAATGGGGGATCTCCATCGAAATAAAGCCTAGCAAAATCGAGCAAGGGGCCCCAGATCGGAAAACTTGGGGTCACTCATTACTTGTGGTATAAACGTGGTTTACAAACTTACCCGCCATTGACCGCAGGGTGATGTGTGAGTTGTCTTTAAACCAAGCAAAGGGAGTATCCCTATAGATGTCCATTGAATCTCCAGCCGAACTGGCTACATCCGGTTCTATGCTATCCAGGCTTTTTCGCCGGAAAAACTTAGATAAAATTCTTGCTGATAGCGAAAATCAAGAACACAAACTAAAACGGACCTTAACCGCCTTTGATCTCGTGATTTTTGGCGTGGGTGCGATGATTGGTGCTGGGATTTTTGTACTCACCGGGTCTGCTGCTGCAGGTTCTGAGGGACATTTGGCCGCCGGTCCGGCTCTCATACTTTCTTTTGTTTTGACCGGGTTTATTTGTGGGTTTTGCGCCCTGTGTTATGCAGAATTTGCGGCGATGGCCCCTATTTCTGGTTCTGCATACACCTATGCTTTTTCAACCTTGGGCGAATTTATCGCCTGGATTATTGGTTGGGCATTGGTGTTAGAGTACGCTGTGGGGAACATGGCTGTGGCTGTTGGCTGGACAGGCAGTATTAAAGCCTTTTTAGCCGGGTATAACATTCACCTCCCCACATTTTTCACCAGTAATATGCTCAATACCGTCAATACCATGGACGGGGTGGATACCTCCATCGTGCTGCAAAAAATACCTTTCACCATCCCCTTTACGGACACCCATCAAATTCTGCTGATTCAAAATGCCTTTAATCTCCCTGCCTTTTTGGTGGTAATGGCTGTCACTGCGCTCTTGGTGTTTGGCGTTTCAGAAAGCGCCAAAACTGCAGCAGTCATGGTGTTTACCAAAACTGGCGTCATCTTGCTCTTTATCGCCGTGGGAGCTTTCTTTCTCTTTGGTGGCCATATGGAGCTGCTCCATACCAACTGGTTCAAAGAAGGCTGGACAACCTTTGCCCCTAACGGCTTTAACGGGATATTAACCGGGGCTTCTACCATCTTTTTTGCATATATTGGCTTTGATGCGGTTTCTGCCGCGGCAGAAGAGACCAAAAACCCTCAAAGAGACATCCCTATTGGTATTTTGGGTTCACTGGCTATCTGTACTTTTTTGTATATGTTGGTAACTGCTGTCATTACTGGGGTTGTCCCCTTACATCAGATTAATAGAGAAGCGGCTGTTGTGAGCGCCATGGGGGCCATGGGCTTTGAATGGGCCTCTGTCCTGGTGAGTATTGGTGCAATCGCCGGACTGACCTCTGTTTTACTGGTGCTTCAAATGGCCGGTACACGGATCTTTTATGCCATTTCCCGCGATGGCCTCCTCCCTGCTAGTCTCTCCAAGATTCACCCCAAATACCAGACGCCCCATATCTGCACCATATTGGTAGGTCTATTTGTGGCTGTGGGAGCTGGCATGTTGCCAATTAATTTGTTGGCTGAGATGTGTAATATTGGGACTCTGGCTGCATTTATCGTTGTCTGTGCAGGCGTTGCGATTCTTCGTTTTACCGATCCTGACAGAGAGCGTCCCTTTCGCACACCGATGGGGGTTATCTTCCCGATTATTGGTGCCCTGGGTTGCCTCTTTGTGATGACGGGACTCCCGCTCTTCACCTGGGTGGTCACGGGAAGCTGGTTTCTCCTTGGGATGGGGCTCTATTTTGGCTACGGGTTCTCTCATAGCAAACTCAACAACCCACCACAAAACTCGGCATTAACGCTACAGGCAAATCGAGAAGAGCTGCCGGTTTAGTTAACGGGATGAACACTCCAGCAAACAACTCCATTGAAAACTGGTTACCTCCTAAGGATGCACGCATCGCTGTTGCCATGAGTGGAGGTGTAGACAGTAGTGTGGTTGCTTATCTGCTAGCCAAGGCAGGCTATAACGTTGTTGGTTTTACCGCCTGGACCTTAAATGGGCCCGGAAAATGCTGTAACGATGCCTTGGTCAATGCCGGACGCGTCTGCGAGACACTCGGGATAGAGTATGACACGGTCGACCTTCGGGCCGAGTTTTCTCATTACGTGATGGATTACTACCATCAATCCTACGAAGCCGGACTAACCCCCAACCCCTGTGTGGAGTGTAACCGTTACGTTAAATGGGAAAAACTACTGGACTACGCGGGAAAATCCCTGGGGGCGGACTATATGGCCACTGGGCATTATGCCCAATTGACCCATCACCAGAATATAACGCGGGTTTTTCGCTCCGTGGACGAGCATAAAGACCAAACCTATATGATGGCCCGTGTGTATCCAAGCGACTTAAGCCGGACCACCTTTCCTTTGGGTGGGATGACGAAACCTGAGGTGGTTGCTTTAGCCAAAGAAGTGGATTTACCCACGGCCTATAGCAAAGAGAGCCAAGATATTTGCTTTGTACTGGACGGACACGCCAACTATATGCAGTCTGTGTTTGGCAAACGCCCTGGGCCCATTGTGGATATCGACACAGGAAAAACTCTCGCTGAGCATGACGGGGTGTTTAACTTCACCGTAGGGCAACGTAAAGGGGTAAAAGTAGCCGCAGGTCGGCCCATTTACGTCATTAAGACAGACCCAAAAACGAATACTGTCTATGTGGGTGACCCAGAGCACCTCGCCTCCAGTCGTTTTAGGGTAGTCAGCCCGCACTGGATTACCTCCGGTATTCCTGAAAGGCTTCAGGAAAGCCTTCACACAGGCAATCCCATTCAGGCGATGGTCAAAATCCGCTACAATACACCAGCAGCCCTGGGAACGATTCACTTGGATGGAGACAGTTTGCTTGTTTCGATGAAGCTACCCTTTTCGGCGGTAACTCCCGGGCAAATTGCTGCTTTCTACGATGAAGACTACGCAGAGCTATGGGGCGGTGGCTATATCGAAACCCACATTACTCAAGAGCAGTTTGACCCTAACAACCCGGCCCACACCGGTAAAGCGTTACCCAACCTATTTTGCCAAGTATAGTTTGCCAAATCTAGGGAGTTTATTTTTAATTTCCCTGATTATTCTGGTTGGCCGCAATGGCGTCAGAAACGGCTGCCAGGATGCAATCGGCATAGTCCATCATGTTGGCAAACTGCATTTCCATCAGTCGACCAATCATCTCATCATAACTCTCTGCATGAGGCTGTCGTTCGAGAATAGACGATGAGGCCTCAGTTCTGGCAGATAGGCATTCACGAAAGGCAAGCCGCATCTGCTGATACAAAATATCTGAATCGACCATAAGCCAGAACCTGCTCCTGTAAAAGACGGGATTATCAACGATTTTATTATACGCGATCTCCTGCCGGAAGATTACGTTGCATAAAGCGAAGCAGCGGCCCCACCTCTGCAGGATTGTTATAACCTAACCGCTGGGACAATTCTGCTTGCGGTAGGTTTCCGTCTTTCCACAAGGCTTTTAAGAATGCTCCGGCTTTTGGATTTAAGTACCAATCTTCCCCGGCTACCGCTGCATTGGCAGTGTTTCCAAAATGATCGCACAAATAGGCCCGAAGTTGTGCCTCTAGAGACCAGGCTGTAAAGTAATCAGCCACATAAAAACCGGCGTCGACATCACGGGTCCAACCGCCAGCATCATAGACAAATCCTGTACCGTCGGTTAACAGTTGAGCGTAACGTGTATCTTTACCCACTAATTCAATGCCTTTTGACGCATCACCGGTATATAACTCCAATTCAAAGAGCATTTTACTGCTATACCTGCGGAGCATATAAAGATCGTTGAGAGCACTTCGTTGAATAGCTTTCAGGGCTTGTGCAGAGGTCAGCCCGGCCTCATTGACCAACCAGTGTCTGTTTAAAAACAGGTTTTGGAAAAGGTAGGCATAGCTTTCTGTAGTGGTGTTGTTGCCCATTTGGGCCATGGCATAACCCAGCTCAGGTGACTCATAGGCAAAGTGCAGAGCGTGTCCAGACTCATGAAAGAAGGCCGAATAATCATCCAACCCGCCCTCAGGCTTCACGGACAGATAAATTTCTGAGGGAACTTGTGCGGGATAAACATAAGCACGGGAACGCTTCCCCGTTCGATTTGCCACGTCTAGTAATATGCGGCGGTATGCCCCATCAATTTTTTCTTCAGTCGAAACCGTCCGTGGGTTAACCACATCACATTCAAAGGCAGTCATATCCTTATAATCAACAGGCTGTGCCAGTTGCGAATAGCGCAGACCCAGTCTGTCAAAAGTACGGCGAGCCATAGGCAACAATTTGGATTCAGGAAAGCAACGATCAATGGCTTCAATATCAGGATCGGACTGAGGTCCGTGAAACACATAGGAGATATCAGCCCGTGTCGCATCTGTTAAAAAATTGGCGCCTGTGCGGGTGAAGTAAAACGGACGCATTAAAGCCTGATAGGCCTCTTCTGTTTCTGTCAGCAATTTTTTGGCGGTATCTCCCAAACCGTTTAGATTGTGTCCGCTGGTACGGGCATAGAAATCAACAATATCAGGGTATCCCAGCTTGGCCATCAAGGCGTTTTCTTGATGAAACAGTTCGATAAATCGAGGAGAAATATGCGTCGTATAGGCCTCTGCCATGCGCTCGTACAGGGCTTGTCGCTTGGATTTATCGCTAAGCTTTTTTAACCATTCAGAGACATCTTCGTACAACACTTGAGAAACGGGGCTGCCGTCCGGTTTAGTTAGGCCCAACCCTTCTGTATTGACCATCAAGGTATTTTTTTGATTCTGCAAGGCGTCAGATAATTCACTCAATTGATTCCCCGTATAAAAGCCCAACACAGCCGTAAATAAACGGGTAATTTGTTCATGCGCTGGGTTACTGTCATAGAGAGCTTTAATCTGATGAAAGGTCGCCTCACTCAACAGGTTGGGATAGCGCTGATAAATGGCCCCTGATTCATAAGTATCAGAGAGTTTTGCCGTGGCAAACAGATAGTAAGCCCTGGCAAATTCGATATTTGACGCTGAAAAATCCTGTTCCAGAGAACTGAGCCAACTCAGTTGATTTTGCTCTAATGCCAAAGAAGATGCCTCAGCCATGGAGAAAGGGTTCCTCTCTATGTTTTACGGTTCAGCTATTTTATTTTAGCACCCCAAAAAATAGACCTTTGGATGGATATAAACCCAAAAATATCCACCCCTTGAACGAGGCGATTGACATAGTAGGCGCTCTATAGTGACAGATGAGAGCGATCTGGGTTGATTCACACACACACTCACGATCGAAATAAACGGGATTATCGAAGCCAAAAATTATTGAAGCGAATCAAGCAACTTAAGTGGTGACGTGAATGGATTTACTCTGGAATAGTACTTCGGCTGCGGTCCAAAAAAGTTTGGATGGATTATCCAAACGCCAAATTGCCATTACCAGCAATGTGGCCAACGTTGATACGCCGGGTTACCGTCGAAAAGGAGTGTCATTTGAGGCCAGCTTACAAGAAGCTTTAAACCAAGAAAAAGGCATTGAACGAAGCATTCAAGCGGATAATGACCTTTCTTTAAATTTACGAACTACCAACCCGAGTCACATCTCTTTATCTCACTCTCTGCTTGGAGGGATCTCTGGCGCCAATGGCAGCAGTAGCAATAACGGTAGTCGTATCGAAGACGTAGAACCAGAACTCTCTGAAGCAGAAGAAAATGACTACCGTAACGATAAAAGTTCAGTCGATGTCGAATCCGAGATGGCCAGTCTGGCCAAGAACACACAGCGTTATGTGGCGCTCACCAACATTCAGTCTCGCCGAGGCAGGCTGATGAAGACCGTGATTTCAGAATCGGTCACTTAAACATTGCTTGACCAACACAGACAGAGAGAGGTCCGTTAAATTATGGATATTTATGACATAACCGCATCGGCGATGACCGCACAGCGCCTTCGCCTGGATGTCATTTCCAGCAATTTGGCCAACGCTAATACCACACGAAAAGCAGACGGAACCATTGGTGCCTACCACCGCAAAAACGTTGTATTTGCCCCAATTTACGGTGCAGCCCGAGGCGCAGGTAAAAATGGTGGTAATTTTGGCGAAACTCACGGATCTGGTCAGGAACTTGAACTAAAAGAAGGCGACACCAACCTCAGTATTGGTTCCAATGGAAAAAGACTTTTGAAGGGTCGAATTAGCCAGGCCGCCTTTGAAGGGGCAGGTGTAGAAGTGCAACAAATAGCTGATGATGATAAAACACCGACCCGTTTGGTATATGACCCTAGCCATCCAGATGCCAACGAAAAAGGCTATGTGGAAATGCCCAACGTGAATGTGGTGACAGAGATGGTCGATATGATTTCTGCCAGCAGAGCCTATGAAGCCAATGTTACGGCTTTGCAGTCAGGAAAAGCAATGGCGCAAGCCGCCCTAGAAATTTAGTGTACACACATCCTAAAAATATATCTGATAAGGAGCGTTTGTCGTGGAATTGAACCCTTTAGAAGCCACTTTACAAGGCAAAATTGCCGTCAATAAACAAATCAACAACCCTTTTGCTTCCAGCATTCAACAGCCAGACGAAGGGAGTGCTGGTTCTGTAATCAACAGTTTTGGCTCACTGCTCAATACACAAATTAATAAGCTGAACGCCTTGCAAAGTAACGCAGACGATGCTGTCCAAACCTATTCTGTGGGCGGTCCTATTGAACTTCACAACGTGATGATTGCCGTGGACCGCGCCAATACAGCTATGTCCTTTGCAGTGCAAGTTCGTAATAAATTGATCACGGCATACCAAGAAATCAGCCGGATGAACGTCTAAAATACGATTCAGTTAAATAGGAAAACGTAGGTGAATGGATAAATTTGGGACAATTCTGTCCAGCTTTCAAGATCGCTGGTCACTCCTCAGTTTCAATCAGAAGCTTCTGGTAGGAACACTGTTGTTGGCCTTGATGTTATCCACATTTTTCCTGTTTCAACACAGCCAAGATGATTACGACGTTTTATACTCCAATATGAGTCTGCCAGATGCAGCCGCGACGGTCGCAAAACTAAAAGAAATGAAAGCCCCGTTTAAAGTGGCCGATGGTGGCACCACCATTTTGGTGCCTCGTGCACAAAAAAATGAGATGGTCCTGGAAACCGCCAGCCAACTCAGCAGTGAGCAAACGATTAACCTCACGCAAATCCCCCCAGTAGTCCAAGGGGATGTACAAAAAGAGTGGCTGAAAAAACTCAATACCAACGCCATTTCTAACATTTTGCGTAGCATTCGCGGGATTAAAAATGCACAAGTCATTGTGTCTCAACCAGAAGATACCCTGTTTTCAGATCAGGCAAAGCCCCCCACCGCGTCAGTGCTATTAATGGTAGAGCCTGGATTTCGGCTTTCTCAAGAGCAGATTAAAACCATCAAAAATTTGGTAGCACACGCCGTTCCGGCACTCACCCCAGAGAATGTGGCCATTGCGGATAATTCCGGAAATCCACTGGAGATTGCCAACGCCGCCGACCCAGGCAGCAGTGAAGTGGATGTCAGACGGCACCGTTTTGAAGAAGACACCACCAAAAAAGTACTGAGTGTCCTCAGTCCCATTGTAGGCAAAGAGAATGTTGTCGTATCCGTCAGCGCCATGCTCAATTTTGATCAGGCCAAAAGTAATATCAAACGCGTGATTCCGACAGGAGGCGATAACACCAACCCCACAGGACTGATGGTGAGCACCCAAGAACAAAGTGAAGAATACACCGGCAAAAAAAGTGCCGCCAAAGAAGGCGGTGCCGCCGGAGTGGAATCCAATGTAGAAGCCCCCTCCTATCAAGGCGCCAGTGGTGGCGATAAAGGAGACTACCGCTCACAAAAACGCACCACCAACTTTGTCAATTCCGAAGAAGAAAAAAGCGTGGTCTATGCTTCTGGTAATGTGGAGCGGATGACCATCTCTGTGGTTCTCAATAAAGTACTCACCGCGCAAGAAACCGATGAAATCAAAGAAACCGTGGCCAATGCCGCTGGCATTGATTTTGCCAGAGGTGATTCTGTCGATGTGAAAGGCTTCCAGTTTAGCCAACCACCCACTTCCAAAGAAAAAGAACTTGCACTGGCCAGTAAAGCGGCACAAGATCAGGCACAGATGATTCAGATTGGTTCAGTGGCTGCCGTGGTCCTGTTGGGACTGTCTGCTCTGGTTGTCTTCTACGTGTTATTTAAACGGCCTGTTGAAGGCGAGATTATTGAAGAGGAAGAGCCAGAACCTGCACCTATTTACGAAGACACGCAAGCTTTACTAGAAGCCGCCTCTCCTGCCGTAATTGAAGCAATGCTGGATCCCGAAATTGAGCATATGCGAGAAGCACTAAATAACGCTATTATTCAAGATCCCAGTGAGGCAGCTCGTGTGCTGATCACCTATATGAAAGACTTGTAATAAACTGCCTTTTTTTCCTTCAGAAAGCCCCAGAAAGCGACGATATTAAGAGACTATGCCTGACGCCATTACACTCAGCAGTATGACCAACACCCAAAAGGTGGCAGCCTTGTTGATAGCCCTTGGGCCCAAGGTGGCTTCCGAAGTGATGAAAAATCTCAACGACGACAGCGAAGTGGAGCATCTGGCGCTAGAAATTGCCTCGATGAACCGCATCGACCCGCAGATGCTGAATGAGATTTTAGAAGAGTTTTATTCGCTGTTTCAGGCCAGTGGCTATATCGCCACCGGCGGGGTGAATTACGCCCGCTCTCTCTTGGAAGAGACGTTTGGGGAAGCCCATGCCAGTAAAATTCTCGAACGTTTGGTTGCCACACTGCAAACCAACCCCTTTGATTTCTTTAACAATGCCGATCCAGCTCAACTGGCCTCGTCTTTTCAGCACGAAAATCCACAATTGGTCTCTTTGGTCTTGGCCTATCTAAAGCCAGACCGCTCTGCAGCTGTTTTGAGTGGACTCCCCCCAGAGATGCAGACTGATGTCGCCCAACGAATTGCCAAAATGGACCGTACAAACCCCGAAGTGCTTCAAGAAGTAGAACGTATTCTGGAAAGCAAGTTCTCTTCTGTCGT
>CAZZIY010000052.1:0-10432 GCA_964654525.1 uncultured Vampirovibrionales bacterium
CAAATACCAATTGTTGTTGTGATGAGGAATAATGAAACAAATGACCATCGAAATGAAAACCCTGCATACCTTTGGCGATATTACAACGCTGGATGAGTATGAGTTAGTTGCGGATCGTTTCCAAGAAGGTTTTGAAGCCTTTGTGCAAGAAAACCTGGTGGAAGCCACGAAAGACGTCATTGCACAAGAGTGGGGGCATCCCGCCTTTGCTGCTAATGAGGACTTTATGCAGTCAGTGATTGATCGTATTGACCGTTCGGCTCTTCTGGAGAAGCGCTTTGTGTTCGTATCGCTGAATCCTGCATACCTGGCGCATTTGAACTAAACAGTTTTACTGAATACTTCAACAAAAACCCTGACGCTGCTTGTCAGGGTTTTTTGTCTTATAACTAGTGCATGGCAAATTCACACGCGACAGACCATCAAGCCCCCGTTCAAGAGGTATTTTCCTCCATACAAGGCGAGGGGCTCTATGCTGGGCACCGGCAAATTTTTGTGCGCTTTGCCCATTGTCATCTTCATTGTGCGTATTGTGATACCCCTATGACAAGTGCCAGTGGTCGATGTGAGGTGGAGATGCCTCCCGGATCGTATCAGCGAGTTTTGTACGAAAATCCCGTTTCGGTTGAAACACTGTTAGCAATTATTCATGAGTTGCGGCTATACGGGGCGCCTCATAGTATTAGCTTTACTGGGGGAGAACCGTTGCTCTATCACCGGTTTTTATCTGTGCTCCTTCCCCGAATTCAGCCGGTATTGCCCACCTATTTAGAGACCAGCGGAACACAACCCGAATTGCTAAAGCCGGTTCTGCCGTTTGTCTCCATTATGGCCATGGATATTAAGTTCCCCTCTGCCACAGGGGAGGCTGCGTTGTTTGAAGCCCACCGTGAATTTTACGAGCTGACCCGCCTCCATCGAGAGACAGCGCTGTTTATTAAGCTGGTAGTTGGCCCAAATGCGCTGGAAGCCGAATGGCAGGCGGTGGAAAAGATTGTGAGCGATCCGGCAACTCCCATTTTTATTCAGCCTGTGACGGACTTGGTGAGCCGGCAAGTGACGGTGAGCGCGGCCGATCTCCTTCGGTATCAAGAGCGCTTGAGCCGACACTTTGAGCAAGTCCGAGTATTGCCACAGACCCATAAGATGCTGGCCGTGCTTTAAGAACTTATTAATTAAGCGCTAAAGCTCAGGCGCTTTCTCGGCGAGCCAGGCTGTCCGTTTTGCTGGCCTTGCTGAGGGTTGCCCTGACCAAATTGGCGGTTTGAAAATTGACCACTGGAAAAGCCAGTACCTGTTTGTGTTGAGCTTGAAAAGGGTAAATTCCCCCCAGCACTTGTAAAAGGGTTCTCCCCGCCACCTGTAAAGCTACCGCCAAAACGGGCGGAAAAACGGGTGGCACTGCGTCCTTTTTTGTCTGTGACTGAGGCGTTAATGGTTGCTTGTGGCTTTCCGTCAGACATCATACCGGTCCCTGTTTCTGCAGAGGTTTTGGGAACTTTGGTTTGAACGTCGGCAAAAGGAACCCGGCCGTCCCCAATGGGGATGGCACGTTGGCTAAGGTTAAAGATTCCTTGCTGTGCTGCTTGTTGCGATACAGCAGCTTGTGCTGAAGCGTTCACTGGTGTGATCACCACCCCACGGTTGATGGCCACTAGGGCGGCTTGCTCTGGACTAATTTCGGCATAGGCCCCGGACAGGCTTTTCGCTTCTCTGGGTGGCTGGAGTTGTAAAAGACGTTGTTGCAGCTTGTTGGGATCTAGTTGACTGATATCCAGCCGGGGCAAGGGGTTTTTTGTCTGAATCCCGTTGACCACAGACGTGTTAATTTGATTCAGTGGATTTGTCGTGTCTACGCCCAATTTCGTATTGGATGAGCCAGAAATAACGTCTAAACGGGTCCCTACATTACTACTGGCAGAGGTTTGAAAGCGAAATGGATAGGGTAATACATTGGCAGTATTAATATTTTGACCTGTCGGGACTCCGAAACTACTTTGTGTAGAGGCTCCTAGTTGGGTGCTGAATGTCCCGTCGGCATTTTTGGTGACCAGTTCACTGAGGCCGCCTCGAAAGGTGATTCGAAACTGATCTTGGGCAAACAGGTCGTTGATCTGGGCTTGGACAGAGGCCAGCCAATTGTTTTGAAAGGCAGCAGGTATACTCGGCACATTTCCGTTGGCATCAGGGACACCAATCACTTGGATACCAGAAGCCCCGTTTAAATTGATACCAAGCGGGCGGTCAAAGTAATTTTGCTCTGGAGAGAGAGAACTCACCACACGGTTGGTTCTAAAATCCACCCCATAAGCCGTATCGTAGTTTGCTTGTGTGGGAATTGTATTGACTTGCAAGGGGATAGGCGACACCGTGGTGAAGCTACTGTCAGACGTGAGCGCATTGGGCCCAGAGACCCCGCCAAAGCCAGCCGAAAATTGCCGCTGCGTATTTTGATTCAGGCGGTAAATCTGGTTGGTCAGCTGGTTAATGCGTCCAATCGACATATAGGGGTATCTTCTCTCTTCAAGTCACATTCCTTATGACTAGGTATCGTTGGGCAAGGGGCTTTCTTGAATAATTTGTGTCGTTCGGCTGAGTTTGCAACATTCAGTTACAAGGGGCAGTTCCATCATGTTTAGTCCTTCTTTGACTCTTGCCCTTCGTCTCTTGCCCTTCGTCTCTTGCACTGTCCTGTTAAATCCGCTTGAATAAGGATATAACTGAAAGAAGGAAGATCCTGATGCCCAGCAACCTTAAGAAAAGATGCGTTTTCTCTGTGACCGCAGTCCTTTTGTGCACAGTATTGCTGGTACAGACGGCATTTTCTGGTGAACTTGTCCAAAAGCCCTACAGTGTAGTTACTGCGGAAACTTCCATCAGTATTGATGCCAGAGATATTGTCCGAGGAGCTAATGCCACCATTTTGTACACCCCGGATTATGGTCCTTCCACGCATACTAACCCTTACGGTGTCGAGGTGATTGCTGTTTTGGACAATACATCAACAGCAGCGCCTTCCCCATGGCAATCTGTGTATAAAGTAACGCGAGTGAGCGCAATCTGGGATTGCGAAAAACGACGTCAGATAGACCACTGCGGGAACAGCCCCATTCCAGACAATGGCATCGTCCTCTCTGCTTCTGGAGATGCGAGAAATGTCTTATTAAAAGAGCTTCCGGTCGGAAAAACCTTTGAGCTAAAACGAGAGTGGTTTACACAGTCCAGTTATCCGCTTTCAGTCAGTGATCCCAGCCCAGAAAATAATCCCACAGCTTCGGGTTTTCCGGGCTACCGAGGCTCACAACAACTGGTTCTGTACGATACTGCGTACGGAAAACCGCGAACCGGCACCAATGAGTTTGGCTTTGAAGTCACCGTTGTGGACGGGGTCGTTGTGGATCAAGAAGCTGCCGATTCATTAATCCCCCCCAAAGGCATTGCGGCCAATAGTTTTGTACTGAGTGGGCATGGAAAAGCACGAGATTGGCTGATTACAAACGCTCCGATTGGTGCCAGAATTGAGATTACGCCTGAAAAATCTATTAAGAGCCAGGTGGATATTTGGACCTACCGGTATCAATTGGCGCGTCGGGTGGAGGCCAGCCAATGCCAAATGAGCACCCCTGTCTGCAAGGATATCTCTCTAATTCAAGATCAGATTGGAGAATTGCAAAAAAGAGGTCAATTAGAGGCCGCCGCTCAAGTCGCAAGCAATGCTCTAGAAAAGCTAAATCGTTACTTATGGTCAACCTATCCGGCTTTTTCAGCATCTGCCATCAAGGCGGCTTGGCACCGCCCGGTTGAACAATCAGCAGAGCAAGTGGGTCGCACGCTGGATACTCTCAAGCGCAGCGGGATCAATACCGTATTTCTTGAAACAGTGTTTCATGGCTATACGATCTTTCCTTCAGACACGTATCAACGCTACCAGCTCCCTGCCCAAAATCCTGTTTTTAAAACATTCCAGACGAATAAAAAGCTTGCCGCAGACCCTTTAGCAGTATGGGTGTCTCAAGCCCATAAGCGCGGCATGAGTCTGCACGCATGGTTCCAAGTCTATTACGTGGGAAACAAAGGGCTTCCTGGGGCTCCAGGGCCCATTTTAAGTCGCTACCCCCAATGGGCCAATGTCCAATATAGTGCATTGCCCTCTTTTGAAACCTCCACTGTCGTTCCAGAGGATCGCTCTAAAGTGCTTCCGTTAACTGCCGTATTGCCCGTAAAACCTTCGACGGTGGAAAGTGGCTCTTACTTTTTGGATCCGGCCAACTCAGAAGTGAAGAGTTTTTTGCTAAGTTTGGTGGATGAAATGGTGACAAAATACCCTGAAATGGATGGTATTCAACTAGATTACATTCGCTATCCCGCAAGCTTTCCGCCCGATCGATTTAGCTACTTAAAGACCACTTGGGGTTATAGCTCAGAGGGACGCTCAGCGTTTATCAAAGCCACTGGGTTTGACCCAGTGAATTTTGATAAGGCAGGGATTAAAGATGCCCAAAAGGCGTTTTGGGACTTGTGGATTCAATACAAAACCGATCAGGTGACGCAATTTGTTCAGGCTGCCTCTGAGGTCATCCACAGTAAAGCCCCTCAGATGAAACGCTCAGCTGCAATTTTTCCTGCTTTGGAAGAGTCACTGGTGAAAAAGCATCAGGACTGGAGCCGTTGGTGTAAGCAAGGCTGGCTAGACTTTTTGGCGCCAATGACCCTGACCAGTGCCAGTAAAGTGGTTTCGGAAGATACCCAGCGGGTGGTGAAACTCTCTGGTGTCCCTGTTATTTCGGGGGTCTTTGGGCCGTTTAACAATAATTCTGCTGAACAGGTCCTGGATCAAATTGAAGCGGCTCGATCGGCTGGGGCCAGTGGCTTTTCTTTATTCGATACGGCCCACTTCACTGGTCGTTTAACCCGAGCTTTGGAAGTATCTCAGCGCCAAAATCAAAAAGGGAAAACTCAAAATACAGGCCTTAACAGAGCCTGGTGAGGCCCGGTACGGACCCTTGTGTAACAAAGCTAACATGAAGTTGTTTTAACAAAGACTTCACAGAGGCATGGCCCTCTTTTTATAATAAAACTGACCAACACAAAGGCTAGAGAGTTAAAATTTTGAGTTATCATCACTGTCGTTGGTATGATCCATACCCGCGTCTGGTGTTTGCCCTGAAGTTGCTGTTTTTTGCACCCAGGGTTCAGCAACAGGCAATTGTCGCGGATTTATTGGGTCTGTTGATAGAACAGCTCGGGACTAAACCTGAGCTGAATCAAGGCCGTACTTCTCAAACTGCCTCTGGGTCGAAGAGAATTGGATCACGCTGGTACGATCATTTAGAGAATGCAGCCGATTGGATGGGTTTGTTAGCCACAAGTCCTGAATCCTTAAAACTCATGACGGCAGATTGGTTACTCGATGCATTGTGCCTCAACATGAGTCCCCATCATGATCTCGGCGTCTTAGAAATCCCCAATGACAGGCCTCTCAACCGATCCGCATGATTGGGATGTAAAAATTTATTACATAAAACGGATTGATACGAGACAGATGTGTGAGTCGGATCATACAATATACTCAAACTCTAACTCTCTATCCTTTGTGCCTTATGCTTGCGCCTGGTGCGGCAAAGGCCTTTTTTTTTGCCAAAATTAAACTGTGACAAGCCTCGTAGAGCATGGTGTTTGGGTGCTTAAACCGAAATTAGTGTTTTGGCTTTAAGGTCGGAAATGCAATCACATCGCGGATATTAGCAGAATTGGTGAGTAGCATAATCATGCGGTCTAGCCCAATGCCCAACCCTCCGGTCGGTGGAAGCCCGTATTCCAGGGCAGTAATATAATCTTCATCCATTTGATGCGCCTCATCATCTCCTGCTTGACGAGCAAGAAGCTGATCTTCAAAGCGCTGACGCTGATCAAGCGGATCCGTTAATTCTGAAAAGGCGTTTGCTACCTCCCAGCCATTGATCCGCGTCTCAAAACGCTCGACAAGCCGGGGATCATTGCGGTGTGTCTTGGCCAGAGGAGACACTTCTTTGGGGTAGTCTAAAATGTGAATCGGTTGAATCAGGGTGTGTTCGACTTTCTCTTCCAGGATTTTTTCTAAAACCAACCCCCAGGTATCGGTGGGTTTCACGTGCACATGAATAGAAGCGGCGGCTTCTCGAGCTTCAGCATCGCTGTGGACGGTCGAAAAATCGAGGCCAGTCACTTCTAAAACAGCTTGCGCCATGGTTTTACGCTGCCAAGGACGTTTTAAGGAGAGGGTATTTTCTCCAAAGGTGATGGTGGTGGTGCCCAACACCGTTTCAGCAATTGTCTCAAACAACTCTTCGGTCAAATCCATCATGGTGTTGTAGTCAGCATAGGCCTGATAAAGCTCAATCATCGTAAATTCTGGGTTGTGGCGTGGTGAGATGCCTTCATTCCTGAAATTACGGTTTAGATCAAATACTTTCTCTGCCAAACCGCCAACAACAAGGCGTTTTAAGTAAAGCTCTGGAGCGATTCTCAGATATAAATCCATATCCAAGGTGTTGTGGTGGGTAACAAACGGGCGTGCTGCGGCACCACCGGCGATGGGTTGAAGAATAGGGGTTTCTACTTCCAAAAAGCCCTTGTCGAATAAAATCCGTCTGAGTTGGCTGATGATTTTGCTTCGTGTTTGTAGCGTGGTTCGGGTTTCTTCGCTCATGATTAGATCGAGATAGCGCTGTCTATAGCGAACTTCGACATCCGTTAAGCCATGGTATTTTTCTGGGAGTGGCAGTAGGGATTTTCCCAGGAGTTGGAACTGGGTTACCTTGATCGAAAGCTCTCCGCGGGGTGTTCGACGGATAGTCCCTTCTGCGCCAATTAAGTCTCCAATATCCAGCAGTTTAAGCTGTTCTTGGAGTGTGTCACTCAGGTTTTCTTTATGAGAAAAAAGTTGAATCTTACCGGTGGGGTCTTGCAAATCAATAAACATCCCGCTGTTACGGATGGCCATAATGCGCCCGGCCACACTCACTCTGTCGGATGTCTCCACCCCAGCTTCTAGTCCTTCATATCGAGATTGAATCACAGCATTGTCATCTGATTTCTCAAACGTGTAGGGGTATGGGTTTACGCCCAATGCTTGCCACTGAGATAACTTGTCAATGCGTGTTTGGCGAATGTGGTGTTGAGAGCTAGATTCAGTCGAAGGGGGTGTGGGAGCATTCATAGGGCAAGATATCCTGCTGCAAGCTAATTCTGAAAAAGTCGAGTCAATCATAGTAACATAGTGGGTAACGTCGTGGAGAGTCTAATAAAGAGAGCAGAAACAAGACGATGCACCGCTATTTAGATGCAGATATTGATACAACACCCTTGGCCGGGAAAACGATTGGCATTCTGGGCTACGGTAATCAAGCCTGCCCGCAAGCTTTAAACCTAAAAGACGGGGGGTACTCTGTCGTGATCGGTCTGAGAACCGAAAGCCATCATCGTGAGACTGCTGAGAGATCTGGATTCTCCGTATTAGATATTCCTGAAGCTGTCAAAGAATCTGATATTTTGATGCTGCTAGTGCCAGATGACCAATGTGGCCGGGTATATGATGCCCATATTCGGACTTCTGGCAAAACAGGGTTGGCTGTTGGTTTTGCCCATGGTCTCTGTTTGCAAGCCGGCTGGCTCAAACCCGATCCACGACATGATATTTTTCTAGTGGCACCCAAGGGGCAAGGCCGCGGTGTGCGCCAAAAATTTCAAGATGGTTCTGGAGTCCCCGGTTTGGTGGCAGTGCATCAGGATGTGTCTGGTAACACAGAAGCCCTTGCGATGGCTTATGCCAAAGCCATTGGCTGTGCCCGCACCGGGGTATTCCAGACCAGTGTCTCTGAAGAGACTATTTCGGATTTGTTTTCTGAGCAAACCGTGCTGTGCGGGGGGCTGACCCGGTTGATTCGCACAGCGTATGAAACCCTGATAGAGGCGGGTTTCTCAGCACCTGTGGCGTATTTCGAGTGTTTGTATGAAGTCAAACTCATAGCAGATTTGATTCATGAAAAAGGGATTGCCGGGATGCGAGAAGGCATTAGTTCTGCGGCATTGTTTGGGGATATTCATGAAGGGGACCGTGTGATAGACGGTCATGTACGAGAGAATATGCGGCAAACACTGGCCCGTATTCAATCGGGGGAATTTTTTCAGGCGTTTCAGGCCGAAATCGATCGTGGATTTCCAGAAGTGCGAGAAACAATGCTAAAAGATAGAGCCCATTCGATTGAACAGGCCCATCAGTTATTACACTAGCTGACTTAATTGGCTATTTAAGCCGTCACTTTGGCTTTGAGTTTTTCCACGTTACTGGCAACGTCTTGAATAGAGATTTCCAGGGCTTCTCGCTCGGCGGCGGTAAGCTTGATTTCGATAATTTGCTCGAGCCCGTTTTTACCCAGCTTGACGGGAACCCCTACATACAAGCCTTTCACCCCATACTCTCCGTTTAAATTCACGGAGCATGGCAAAATACGCTTTTTGTCTTTGGCAATCGATTCAATCATATCGATCACAGAGGCACTGGGGGCGTAATAGGCTGAACCAGCTTTTAGGTAGGCGACAATTTCCGCCCCTCCATTACGGGTGCGGGTGATCAATTTTTCAAGCTGTTCTGCAGAAAGCAGCTCTGGCAAGGGAATGCCGGCAACGGTTGAAAAACGTGCTAGAGGAACCATCGTGTCGCCGTGTCCACCCAAAACAAAGGCCTGAACATCCTGGACAGAAACGTCTAAGGCTTCTGCAATAAAGGTTCTGAAACGGGCAGAGTCTAAGACGCCTGCCATACCGATCACGCGATTGCTGGGGAATCCTGTTACTTGGAGTGCCACGTGGCACATTGCATCCAGCGGGTTGGAAACCACAATCACAATCGCGTTAGGTGCATATTTTTTCACGTTTTGACAGACGTCTGTCATAATTTTGGCATTGGTTTCGAGCAGATCATCGCGGCTCATGCCTGGTTTTCTGGGGAGTCCAGCGGTAATCACCACGATATCAGAATTTTCGATAATGCTGTACTGGGTACCTCCCACCAGTTGAGTATCATAGCCGTATACAGGTCCAGATTGTAGAATATCTAAGGCTTTTCCTTCAGGGATGCCTTCAACCACGTCTACCAGAGCAACGTGTTTTGCAAGTTCTGCTTCGGCGACTCGCTGTGCCAATGTGGCCCCGACATTACCGGCTCCGATAACTGCTATTTTGTGTAACATAAGACCCGCGTCTCCTTGTCTTTAATATGACTTTTGCCAATTGCGACATTGCAGGGCAAGCTTAGCACAGTGGAAGGGGTGAAAACCAGAGATTTTGATAGCCCGTTTCTTCGTCTATGTCACAATAAGAGTATGAATACAGAACGGTTACTTGAGACCTTCTTAGCGATGGTGCAAATTGATAGTCCCAGTGGTGAGGAAGGGGCTATGGCAACGTATTTGATTGCGTGGGCAAAGCGACAGGGTCTTGACTGGCATCAGGATGCCACAGGCAATGTGGTGGTGAATATACCGGGGTTTGAGACAAGTCATTCGGATTGCCTGGTGCTATCGGGCCATATGGATGTGGTCCCACCTTGCTCAGGGGTAAAGCCCGTTGTCACTGGAAGTGGCAGTGATCGGGTGATTCACTCTGATAACACCACCGTCTTGGGTGCTGATGATAAGGCAGGGCTGGCGGTGATTCTAGAAGCTGTGGAGACAGCCCTGGAAGAAGCTCAGCCCAGACCAGCGCTTAGATTGTTATTTACGGTGGAAGAAGAAACGTCGATGGCCGGGGCCAGAGGCTTGTCTGATAGCGATCTAGACGCGCAATTTGCGATCACGTTCGATCACACCGGGCGTCAAGGGGTGATCATTCATCAGGCGCCCAGTTACCGAAAACTTCGGATTCAGGTTCCTGGTATCAGTGTCCACGCTGGGATCGCTCCAGAAAAAGGCATTAATGCCATTACGCTGGCCTCCCGAATAATTCATCAATTGCCCTGGGGGCGACTGGATGGAGACACAACGGCCAATGTTGGGACAATTACTGGCGGTAAGGCCACCAATATTGTGCCTGATGCTGTGGTGATAGAAGCAGAATTGCGTTCCCACAATATTCAACGCTTGGATGCGCTGCAGAACCAGGTCTTAGAGACAGTCAACCGGACTGTTACAGAGGCTTTTCCAGAAAGCATCGCTGAAAACAGGACTGAAATTACCGAAATTTTTACCGCCTATTGTATTGAGCCCTCACACCCGGGTCTTCACTTGTTAGAAACGGCTATGAGGGCTGTTGGAGTTGAACCACAGCGTATTCGCAGCAACGGGGGTAGCGATAACAATATATTCTTTCACCGAGGTCTTCCCGGTGTGGTGTTAACCGCAGGGTATCAAGAACCGCACTCCCTCAAAGAAAAAGTGGCATTGGCAGAACTTGA
>CAZZIY010000053.1:0-10431 GCA_964654525.1 uncultured Vampirovibrionales bacterium
ATTAACTTGGAAGACCGTTTCCCAATTCCAGGTCTTAAGCGTGTCTCTCCGTGGCTGGATGACCGTCTACGAGGTGTAGTATTTTTGGATACAGCCCAGGCCTTTCTTGATAGAAACAGTCCACGGTTTCGGCCTGGGGTGAGCAATGGCTTTGATCGAAATTCGTTACTCTCTACTGGCTTTGGTCTTCGGACGCGTCTAACTCGCTTTGTACAAGGTTTTATTGATTTTGGCTTTGGCCTGGTAGACAGAGCGCATCTAGAGCCTTACGGACAGCCATCTGCCAGAATTCACTTCGGCATTCGCAGTGATCTACTACCTCAAATGCTTCGGTAATCCATTATTGACTTACTTTTTAAACATCATGCTTTTTTTGTAGTGTGTCAGTATCCATTGGGTTATTGGATCACCAACAGTCATTGTTAAAACTGCCATTGCAACAATACCACCCGTAATCTTTGCCAAAGGTAAGGTTTTTTGACCATGGGCAAGCCATTTTGTTGGGATGACAGTCAATCTCTCCATAACGTGGACAAGGCTGATCCCAATTTTGGCTGCGATTAAGGGAAATAACCCATTGGCAGTCACTTGAAAAATCAGCTCTTCGTTGCGTTGTGACCCAGCGGGTTGACTAAAGAGACTGGCGTAGTAGTACGGAAGTGCTGCCAACCATCCCCATCCACCCAGTTTGGGTTGCTGGATAAGATAGCCCAAGGTTCCTAAGTCACTCAAAAAAGCTAACGCCCGCCAGGGCCATTGCCGGCTGATGGGTTTCACTTCCTGTTCTGGGAAGACAGATCTGCTGATAACAGAGTTATCGAAAGGCTGAAAGCCCTTGGGCGCTATCAGGAGGTTCGATTGGGAAAACTCTCGTCTTTGCCGCATTATTGTATTCAGCTGTTCGGGGCCATATCCCAGACCCAACAACCCATTTGACATAGGGGTGCGTCCTTTCTAGGCCGACGAAGTTAGCTGACGGGCTCGGGGGAGAAGGTCCCCTATCTCACGCTGGGTAAGAATACGCCCCTACCAGTTTCCTGGTGGTGGGTCCTCCGCTCTGGTTTACAAGGCAAGTCGAAATTTCTTCGAGAAATGCCCCAGATTAGGCATGAATTAAATTTCTAATTTCGGGATTTTAATGATAAAAACCCAATATAACACCCGATTGTCATACGGACAAGCGAAGCGCGGTGTATAAGTGTTTCCTCACGAATCTCTAAAAAACTACAAGGTGGCTTGCCCCGGGCCGGACTTGAACCGGCACGATATTGCTACCAACGGATTTTAAGTCCGCAGCGTCTACCATTCCGCCACCGGGGCAAACCGTGTTTGATCATACACAAAAGCGATGAACAAACTCAAGTCCCGGTGAAAGTATCCTTTAGACCTCGACGTCTTTACCGTTTTGCCTTAAAAAGGAAATCACATCTGTCGATGCTAAGAACGCATCAGTATCTGGAGGCGTGACAATATAGTTGCCTTCTCTGCCGGGAAGACTCGCATTCGCTTCAGAACGTGGTAATTTCCCATTGTCTTGTAGCCGTTGAATCTCATCCCAATCCAGCAGAGGTTTCCCGTTTCTCATTGGGCGAATGACCGCTCCAAACTTGACGGCGTGAGGACGAACGGTAGAAATGTTTGTCATCGCGATATTATCTCCCGAAAAATGGTTTGAAAGTGAGTTGATACTCGACCGTCATATTAAGACAAACATAGTAAAAAGAGGAGGCTAAAAAGATCAACATCAAGAACCCCCCTGCACGTGATGGACCTGAGTCAAATATCTTGTTTCTGTTGTAACACGCACAAATATCGTGTTAGTGGGTTTTATTATCACGTCCATCAGAACAATAACCACACTAACAAGTTTACCTGGATTTAGTGAGATATTGAATGCGACTATCGCCCGCAACACAATCTGCCTTTTGTTCTCAAGAGCCCTTGTCTTCCCGTACTGCCCGATTTGGTAGTATGACCCGTTCTGAACGGGTTCCCGATCCCCTCACAGGAGCGGTGCATGAATACGATCAGTCCACCTTCTTGTTTCGCGATCCAGTGGGGACGTTTGGTTTACCGATTGCGGTAAAAAGTAGATTTAAGACAGGCGCTGATATTTTTGTATACGGGGGGTCTGACGGTTCTGATGCCTACTCTCTCTTAATGGTGATGAATCAAGCATTGGGTGCTGATACCGTGAGTCAGTGCTATCCCATTCATTCCATCGATCTGTCCTCAGAAAGAACCCGAATTGCTCAATCCGGTATCTTTGGAATGGTCAACGGAAAATTCGGTATTGAGACCGAAAAATGGGCGAAATATATCAAACCCGAATGGCTGAATATTTTTGATCCCTGCGAAAACCCAAAGGGTGAAATACTCGATGCGGGTGTTAACGACCACTTGGAACGTGCTTGTGAGCACCCAGAAATTGCCCATATGACGCATCGTCAACTCGCCCAAATGGCTTATCAATGCTTTCACGTAAAACCGGGTCCTAAATCACAGGTTCAATTTTCGGTGGGTGATATTCGCGAGCGGGCCAAAACACCGTTTTCAAAACCCAGTATTGTATTTTGTCGTCATTTTTTATACCAATTGAAGCCACAAGACCGAAGGGAAGTGATTCAAAACCTTTCTAAAAATCTGCTCAAGGGTAGTATGGTCGTACTCGGTGACGATGAAAAAGATACCGTACAAGCCAAAGAATTGTTGGACAGTGGCTTTACCACGATTGTTCAGCCCAAAGAATTAAATGGTATTTATTGGATCAAAACGTAAATTATTCGAGCCAAGGACGCCGGCACGCGTTTAAAACCTGCGCTCTCATCGCATCAGAGCAGGTGCGGGCTAAAATAACCCCTCCCAGCATCATGGCAAATTGACGCAACACCCATTGTGATTTATCTGTCACAGAGTCAGGTGCCGACTTTTCTAATAATCCAATCAGATTCTCTAAGCCTTGTTCAAATGCCAGGCGGGATTTCTCATCGCTTTGATGTCGCGCTATTTCCGATCCTAAGGCCGCAACGGGACACCCCAATCCAGGGTTAGCCACGTGGCCATCAGAGAGATAGCGTTCGATGTATAGAAACAATGTTTGCTGCGGGTTGGATCCTGCTAAATTGTTTTCAGCGTCAAAACGGGTGATAACTTCATTGAAGGCAGCGTTAATGGCTGCATTTGCCAATTCTTCTTTGGTCTTGAAGTGCCGGTAGAATCCGCCATGTGTGAGGCCAGATGCCTGCATCAAGTCAGACAAGCTGGTGTTGTCGATGCCCCGCTCCTTAAAGAGCACTGTTGCACTGGCGATAATGCGTTCGTGAGTTTTCTCTTTTTCTTGGCGCGAAACACGCATGGGTCGGAGCTCCAAAAATAGGGGTTGACAAAATAGATTATATCTGACATCTTAATGACAGTCAATAGATGTTACTCATAATCTAAAAATAAAGGGACCCATTGTGACACAAGAACAGTTGGTGCGTGAGCATTATACGTTTGAAGGCATGGCAGACCGTATTGAAGCGGTATTAAGCCAAATTGGATTGGATAAAGAGGCTATTCACTGGTCTGATCTGGTTCAACTCGATCAATTTCATTCTCGCGGTTTGGTCGCTACGCAAGAAATGGCTCAGGGTTTGGACCTCACTGGAGGAGAGACTATTCTGGATATTGGTTCAGGACTTGGCGGACCAGCAAGGTATCTGGCTGCCGTTCATGGCTGCCACGTTACAGGGATAGAGTTGACACCACTTTATGTGGATATTGCACAACGCCTGTCTGAAAAAACGGGCCTTTCTGAAAAACTGTCTTTTATCCAAGGCGATGCCCTGAATCTTCCCTTTCCTGACGCTCATTTTGATCACGTCTGGACGCAGCACGTGGCCATGAATATTGAAGACAAAGGGGCTCTGTATCAAGGGATTTTCCGTGTTTTAAAGCCTGGTGGTCGTTTTGCCTTGTACGATATTATGCTCGGGGATAACCACCCTGTGCTCTATCCAACGCCGTGGGCTAAGACGATTGAAACCAGCTTTGTGGTATCTGAAGACGAGGTTTCTCTGCGGTTAAAATCTGCTGGGTTTAAAATCATCAGTCTGTTGGATACTACCCAACAAGCATTAGCTTTTATGGCAGAAGTGAAGTCGCAGGTTCAAGAAGAGACTGTCAGCCCACTCACGCTGCCTGCGGTTATTGGCTCTCAGTCCAAAGAAGCAATGGGCAATGTGGCTCGTAATCTGCTAGAAGGCCGTATTCGCGTTGTGCAAATCATTGCAGAAAAAAACGTTTAATTTCAAATAAATATACGATGCATAAAGAGGATTTCGTTATGACACAGAAGCCAAAAATATTAATTACTGGAGCCACAGGCAAAACGGGTTCTGCCGCTGCTAAGCAGCTCTTGGAAAAAGGATACCCAGTGAGGGCTACAGTCCACCGAGATGACGCCAGAAGCCAACGACTCAGGCAATTAGGTGCGGAAGTTGTTGTGGTGGATATGTACGATCCAGAACAGTGGATGCAAGCTATGCGGGGAATTCAACGTGCATACTTTTTGCCAATTATGCGACCCTATATGATCCAAAGTGCGGTTGCTTTTGCTGTGGCTGCAAAAGAGTCTAATTTAGAATCTGTGGTGCATATGAGTCAATGGCTGTCCAGTCCCAATCATCCCGCCCTGATGACAAGACAAACTTGGTTGGTGGATCAGCTGTTTTCGCAGCTGTTTTCGAAATCATCTGGTATCGCTCACACCATTGTAAACCCTGGTATGTTTGCTGATAATTATCTTAGGATGATGGATATGGCCTCCCTGCTGGGTTTAATGCCTGTATTAACTGGGGATAGCAAAAGCGCCCCTGTCTCTAATGAAGATATTGCCAGAGTGGTGGTTGCGGTGCTGGAAAATCCTGAACCTCATGCCGGTAAAACGTACAGACCTACAGGACCTCAGCTGTTATCAGTTCCTGAAATGGCAAAGATTATGGGTCAAGTACTGGGACATCATGTACAGCCGGTTAAGATTCCGTTCTGGCTGTTTCTAAAAGTCGCGCGATTACAAAAGGTCGATCCGTATCAGGTTTTGATCTTAAGAGATTATTTTGAAGATCACCGTCAGGGTGCTTTTGAATATGAAGGCGGTGTCAATCAGGTGATTGAGGAATTAACTGGTTCGCCCGCTGAGTCATTTGAGTCTACCGTTCGCCGTTATGCTGCCAAACCATTTGCTCAAAAAACCATCAGCAATCGAATAAAAGCAATCGTGGATTTTATGATAACCCCGCTATATCCGCGCTATTGTCTTGAGATGTATGAACGGGATATTGAGTCACCACAACCGGCCGTTGCCCGTTTTGTCATGTCTGATGAGCAGTGGTTGACTACACACAGTTCGACTTCAACTCGAGCGCACAAAAACCAAAACAATGTTTTTCCCCTGTCTTATCTGGAGTCTTCTGGTTTTAGGGCGTAGCGCATCAAAATCACTTGCACAGGTTTCATGTCTAAAAGTTTACTATACAAGATTCACTGTACAAGATTAATTGAATAGGCGATATTCATTGAAAACAATCATGCGTCCTCATTTTGGTTATGTATTATCTCCCACAGAGCGGGATGCTTTGCGGCGCCAGAATCAAAATTCAGGAAGTCATCCGATTGAAAAGCAGGCTTTAAACCGACTGTCAGATGAATTTACCCCTGCCAAGCGCCGTCAACTGCTCGAAAAAATGGAGCTCAGCGAAACAGATCGCTATTCTCTGCCCAAGTATCAACTGGTGACAGTTCGCACCGATGCGTTTGACCGCGCCTTTGACAGAGCTCCCGATCAATATGTTGGCCCTGGTGGCAGCGAAAGAGCGATTGGCAACCGCTATCAAAGGGCACTTCAGTTTATGCGAGACGCCCTGAAAAACCCACAACAGAAAATTCACGCGCCTTTGGTTGTTCTGTCTGAAGATAAGGATGCTCGGGGTGTAACCCTACCGGTAATCTCTTTTCATGACGGCAGACATCGCTATGCGGTCTTGCGCGATTTGGGCATGCCCGTAATAGCGGTTGGGATGCATCAAGATGAGATTCCGATGGCCCGTCAATACGGAATTCTGGCATAGCGCGTGAATGGATATAGTCTAAGATGCCAGCCTGCTTTGGGTAAGCATTTGCCCAACCAGATTGCTTTGATCGTGATTGCCGATTTCGGACCACAGAGCCATGCTACGGTTGAGAAACGTTTTGGCGCGTTTTTGATGTTTGGCTTGATGGGACGAGTTGGCTTGTTCCGCAATTTGCAGATACAATTCGCCAATTAATCCGGCGGTTTCCGCCATGAGGGGTTTCGCCTGAGTTTGAG
Source organism: uncultured Vampirovibrionales bacterium (assembly GCA_964654525.1). GTDB lineage: Bacteria > Cyanobacteriota > Vampirovibrionia > Vampirovibrionales > Vampirovibrionaceae > JAIEMW01. Next base: position 6,350 of record CAZZIY010000053.1, read on the forward strand.
TGACGTGGGGCCAGAGCTGCTCTAACAGTTGACCCGCTGTTTTGAGTTGCCCGGTTTTTATCTGGCATCGGGCCACAGAAAGCCCCAACAACAGGTGCTCACGTCGGTTTCCAATATCGGGTTTACTGGCAATAGTGAAGGCGCGCTCTGCAATTTCACTGGCCACCGCATCTGAACCAATTCTTAGTTCTGTTTCACTGAGAAAGCGCCAGCCAATCAATGCAGATGACGCTAATCTGTGTTCTGCGCTGGCTTCAATCTGGTTCTCTAGGATATTACGGGCCTCTTGGAGTTTCCCTTTTTTCTGAGTGAGCCACCCTGCATAGGCATTGACCAGCGTCCAAGTGGCATAATCTCCGGCTTGTTCTGCCTGGTACATATTGTTAGGGACCAGCAACGAAGCGTTCTCCCAGTCAGAAAGCTGAGCGTGATACATCATGGCTAGGTAACCCCATTGTGCCAAGAAGCGGGTGGGGTTATCGAGTGCCTCAATTGACTCCAATAAGGGTTCCATCATCGCGCGGCATCGCTGCATATCCCCCCAATAAAGATAAGCACGAGCCTGGGTAAGCTGGATGGCAATTTCCAGTTCAAACAAGGTTTCGTGTCTGGCCTCTTCGTGACACACTTCTAGGGTATGCAGCGCGTCTGTCTCTAATTGTTCTACCAGAATTGTGCCCAGTAAGAAGTAGGCGTTGAGATACACGGTATAAAACAGACTGTCTCTTTCGGGGCGTTGAGACTCAAAAAGCGGTTGGATGGTTTGCTCAAACAACTGTCTTGCCTTTTGGAATTGCCCCATGGTCACCCAGTATTCCATCTTGCTGGTGGAAAGACTGGCATATTCTACGGGATAAGTTTCTGGAGCAATACAGTCAAGAGCTTTGTCAATGGCGATTACGGCGTGGTGGAAGCGCCCGAGTGTTTCAAAGGCCGTGGCGATGGTCCCGTAATCTTCTACCAATAAGGCCCTGTTATCTTCTAGAAGACGTTTTTGTATCGCCAGTTGCAAGGCATGGATTGCCAGAGCAGCTTGTTGCTTGCTGTTGATAAGTCCAATGGACTCCAGGAGTTGTGTCATCCAGCTCTGATGGGCGTTAATTTGCTCGTCTGACGTGAGCGTAGCGGATTGCTCAATATAATCCAGACAGTCTTTTGCCCGGAACAGGGCAATGTTACAGGCCAAAAGATCTCCTAATTGGGCGTTGTACAAAGCCATATTGTACCAATGAATAAATGCTCGCTGAGCATGTCCTGAGCGATAGGCGTGATAAGCAACCCAGCATGGGTTGACGGTCTGACCTTGTTGAATCGCTTGTTCTAAATATTCACTGATTAATTGATGTAATTGTATTTTTAAATTGCTTGAAACACTTTCATAGACGAACTCCCAGACAAGACCGTTGATAAACCGACCTGAATTAACCGCGTCCGGGATGATAAATCCGTGATCAAAAAGCTCTTTTAATGCCGAATTATAGGGGTCATTGTCCAGTTGGGTGAGTTGACCAACCAAGGCAACGGTAAATTTCTCTCCAAAAATACTGGCAACTTGTAAGACGTAGAGAGCATCAGCCGAAATCACCTCTAGCCGGCGTTGTAATAAGCGTGATAAGTCTCGAGACAGATCCGTATTGCCTTGCCAGCTGGACTGATGCTTTTTGTTGTACATCAACTTACCGGTTTTTGGGTGGGGCTGTAAAATCCCCTCAAGGTGCATGACACGAATATTTTCAAACAGTCTAAGTGGCAGACCTCCCGAAGTTTGTATTAGCTGTTGCAACACAGGCATTGGAAGCGTCTTCATTTGCCCAGACATCGGCCCGGATTCCAGGAGCTGCACCACCTCGTCATCAGTCATGGGGGCAATCACATAACTTTTGATAGGGAGTAACTGCCATATTTTGCTACTCTGGGGGTGAGGGGTGAAATCTGGCCTACTACTGAGCAAGATAGTGACGGGTAAATCCATCAGTCCGTTCTGACATAAATCCAGTAAGAGCTGAACAGAGGCAATATCGGCTTGATCGATATCTTCAAAGATCAGAATTAGCGGGCGGATATTGCACAATTGCTGGGCAAGATCGAGCAGATGCTGACGGATCAGTCCGACACACTCTACACTGTTGGTGTTCAGGGGCGATAAATCTGAGACATTGAGTAAGGTCTCAAAAAAATCCGTCGTGTTTTCCGCCGGTGTACCTTGATAAATATGGGTGAGCACTTGCTCTATTCGGTGTTTTACATCCTCTTTGGGATGACCGTCTTGGCTAAGCGCGAAAAAGTTTTGAATCAATTCCTGCCAGTAAAGCAAGGGAATGCCTATATCGTAATAGCAGCGGTAGTTATTGCCACCAATCCAAGTGGCCTTTGGGTTGGCTTGATCCGCATCAATTTGAGCTCTGAGTGAATGTAGTAGATGCGATTTCCCCAAACCGTCTGGTGCACTGATGTGGTAGATTTTGCCCTTCAGCTCAGGGTCTAGGCTCAGTCGCGGGGTTAATTCCTCGCACAATATCCGGTTGGCATCCCCAAATGCCGTGTTATTGGGAAGCACTTTATCAAAAGAGGCTATGTATGGCAGTAAAAGAGTTAACGGCTCTTCGGGCGGGAGAAAGGGATCAGATTCTTCTGGGTAGATCACCTCAGAAGGGGCTTCAGGATTTTCAGGATGATTTGCTTCCAGTGAATTTCCTGTCTCCAGAGAATCAATGTTTTGAGGCTCTGTGTTTTGAGGCGCTGCGTAATCGACGGGTGTGACCGTTTGTTTAGACGGCACTGAGGTTCTGGGTGACTCTGCTGATGGATGAATGGTCTTAGGATGAATTTTCTGAGGATGAACTTCCTCAGTCAGTCTCTCTGTGATGGGTTGCAAGTTACGAGAATATTGTTTTGGCTTGAGTAAGCGGAAAAAAGTGATCATTCTCGAGCCCATTTTAAGCGGGCCAATGGTTTGTGCCAAATAATCAGCAGAAACCATATCATAGACTTTGCCGCTGACCACAAGGCCTTGCCATGGGGCTACAGAACGCTCTGTTACCGCAGAAACGGTATGAGTATCCTCTTTATTAACTATATCTAGCCCTATTCTCAGGGGAAAACTCCAAATTTTTGAAGGATCTTCAGGGGCAAAATTAGCCTCTATCATTGTTAAAACTGTATGAACCGCCTTGTGAAGAGACTGAAGGGTATCGGGCTCGTGCTGAAAACTGGCAAATAGGATATAGCCTTGACAGGATTCAATGGTGGCTCCGTGGCGGAGTAAAAAATGCTGGATGGGTTTCAGCAATGCCTGTCGTTCTTCTGGTGAAGCTGCTTGACTCCAGTCTTTAGGAACTTGACACTCCAAAGAGATAAGCGCGTATTGTGATAAGCGTTCAAAAGGAAGCGACTTTACTGCAGATTCGCTTTTGTCGGTATTTTTTTGAGGCTGATGTTGAGTTTGTGTATGGGAAGCAATGCTGTGGGAAACAGATGCATTTCCTTGAGGAGACTGAGCGGTGTTGAGTGGTTTATCTGGTACAGTCTTATCTGGCTTTAGTGGAGAGGCGCAGCTGCCGCAAAAGGTTTGCTCTGGTAAGTTTTGAAAACCACATACGCCGCATTGTAAGGTAACTGGGCGGCCACAACCACCACAGTATTTGGCATCGGGTAATAATTCCTGATGACAATGAACACAGGCGTAAATCAGTAAATTTTTCCCACATCCAAAACAAAATCGGTTTGATGCCGGATTACTTACCTGGCAATTAGGGCATACTCGTTGCATAGAGTACTCAATCTCTCCGTATCCCTTAAAGACTAGCCCATAGTAATTGTAAAAAGTATACCGTAAGACCGTAAACAGGGGGCAGTATCGTCATCACTCAGTAACAATTCTTATAATGGCGGGGAAAGCTTGGCCTTTCAGTGATTACGTTTGTCATAATCCCAATGCCTGTTGCATGTGACTTTGCTTGTCAGTCGATTTCTTTCAAGTTACAATTTATCGGCTTGCACTGGCTGATCTGGTATAGATCACAGAGAAACTTAACAAGCACAGAAAAACTCATACAAGCTTTTTTTGGTAGCGTGATCTGACT
>CAZZIY010000054.1:0-7568 GCA_964654525.1 uncultured Vampirovibrionales bacterium
CCAGTAAAATTTGTGCCCCTAATTTCTCAGCAAGCGCTATCAAAGCAGGACAATCGGCCAGCGTCCCGTCCATGGAAAAAACCGAATCGGTCACTATCCACTTCTGAGCGTCTTTGGGAGCTTTAGACAGTTTCTCTGCCAGGTGCTGCAAATCTCTGTGATGATACCGTGCCAACCTGGCTCCAGATAGCAGCACCCCATCATTCAAACTGGCGTGGTTAAGGGCATCACAAAACACCCAGTCCCCCGGTTGTAAAATGGCTTGTAGGATGCTGACATTCGCCTGATACCCAGAATTGAGGACCAGAGCGGCTTCTGTTTGCTTCCAGCTGGCCACCCGTTCTTCTAACCGAGAGATGGCAGCGCTAGAACCAGAAATGAGCCGAGATCCAGTGGATCCCACCCCTTCACGGGCAATGGCTTCAGCGGCGGCGGCCTTTAGCACCGGATGCTGGGAGAGCCCGAGATAATCATTGCAAGAAAAATCAATCAATCCAGGGTCGACGATGACGCACTGTCTATAACGATCCGTCTCATGCAACAAGGCCAAATGTTCCTCGTAGCGCTGAGTATTTTCTGTTTGTGAATTACCTGCGGGATTTGGCATTCGAGACAGCTTCAATTCTGTGGCTTCCATTCTTTTGGTGCATGGACTCAACGGACTGAGTGTACTATGTAACAATCCTAAAGCCCATTGCAACAATCACACCGGCAAAAGCATCTTTACGCCTGTAGAAACGTTATGATATGCAATACTCGGGAAATAGTGCAAACGTGAGAAAATATTTCCCGCGAATTGCTTTTTTGTGTTCGAGTATCTCCCCCATATTCACTCTAAACAGTGAGTGCTAGATAGTGAGTGTTGTTTCTTGATCGTTTCGCCGCAGTCACAACTCAACTCATACAAGCCGCTTCAATTTGGGGCCAAGTTTCGGTTTTATTTGCCGCGCACCATCCTCCCCACACTGAAACCGGCGTTGTTTCAGGATGTCAGTGTACTCAACGGCAAGATTGCCACACGCCCAGATGGGCAAAAAGACCCCTACGCCCCATGGTGTGAAATCAAGAATGACTTGTTGATTGTCCATACCAAGAGCAAAGTCCCCGCTCATCGGATGGAAAACAACCACTACCACCTCGAACTTCTCATGCGTGTCGCGCAATGGCTGGATGAAAAAATTGATCCCATTATTGGCAGCTTTTTTGGGGATGCCCGCGCTGAAGTGACTGCACACTGGAATAAGATAACCGCAGAAGGCCGTGGCTGGAGCAAAACCCAGTTTATGCAACGCGACGCCACCGCCCCCAAACGAGAGCTCCAACATTCACCCCAGCATATTTCTGAGATACTAGAAGGCAAGCACGCTGTCCATCCCGACCAGAGGGCTTTGGCAACTGCTATCCAACTGGATCCTTCAGAAACTGGAATAGAGAAAAAGCCAGCCGCTTAGGGGACGCTTACGACTTCTTTGACACCAGGGATGTGTTGCTTTAGTTGCTCTTCAATGCCCATTTTCAGGGTATATGTAGAGCTAGGGCATGTGCCACAAGCACCGCGAAGGCGAAGTTGAACCACCCCGTCATCCGTCACATCAACCAAATCAACATCCCCGCCATCGGCCTGAAGATAAGGACGCAGCATATTCAGCACTTCTTCTACTTTAACCAGGTCAATCACAGTGTTGGCAGACATCAGCAGGTTCTCCTTTACAACTAAATGCCAAACGAGGTACCACAGCCGCAAGTACTGGTGGCATTCGGATTTGAGAAACGAAACCCACCGTCCACCAAGGCTTCTGTGTAATCAATATGGATTCCTTTCAGATAGGGGACCACCATCGGGTGAATATAGAAACCAATACCCTGAATCGTCTGCTGGATATCCCCTTCTTCCGTGCTGGTACACGGGTCCATTTGATATTGCAGCCCAGCGCAACCACCGCCGACAACGCCAAGACGAATTCCCAGATAGTCTGCATTGCTGGAAAGCAAGGCCTGCATTTTGGCCGCAGCCAACTCAGAGACTGTGACGAGTGTGCCTGAATCAGTTGAGGAGTCGGAAAGCACTTGAGACATGGGGAGAGAAACCCTTATTATTCTTACGAATCACATACCCTTACTTTAACGTAAATGTTAGTCTTCTTCAAGATAACAGTCCTAAAGACAGCGTTTCTAGATAGTTTCTAGATAACAGTCCCGCCATCGACTGTCACCACTTCGCCCACCATGTAGGAGTTTCTTTCAGAAACCATAAAAGCGGCAAACTCGGCCAGCTCTTCAGGCTTTCCAAAGCGACCCTTCATACACCAGTTAATATACGTTTCCTTAAACTGGTCTGGAAGTGAGTGCCCTAAGTCCGTATCAAAAATGCCCGCGGCAATCCCATTAACAGTCACCCCAAATTGGGCCGCTTCGCGAGAGAGGCATTTGGTAAACCCAATCACGGCTGCTTTAGTGGTGGCATAGTGCACTGATGTTGGCAAAGCCCGTATTGCCCCAATAGAACTGATATTGAGGATGTACCCACTGCGCTGACGCATCATTTGCTTGAAAAACGGCTTGGTAACGTAGTAAAGACCGTTGACATTGACTTCAACAATATCTCGCCAGGCTTTTTCAGAGGTAGTGACAAAACTATCCGCCTTATTCACAGCAGCGTTGTTCACCAAGATATCGATCTGGCCAAAGGTTTCAATCACTGTTTTGGCCATGGCATTGACTTCAGGCTTATCAATGACAGAAACTTTAAAAGCAAGCGCTTTTTGACCCAATGCTTCAACGGCGCGAACCACTTCTTTGGCAGCGTTATCATTGGCATTGTAGTTAAAGGCGATATCTGCGCCTTCTCTGGCAAAAATTTCGCACAAGGCTCGTCCTAATCCACGGGATCCACCACTAATAAATGCTTTCTTACCTTGTAGTAAGCCCATAATGCAATATCAACGCCTTTCTAAGACAAACAAGCCAGTTCTGCCAAATCATGAGGGGATTGGTAGTCAGAACTTATCGAATCTGTTGAAGGATGGCTTCTGCGATTCGATCCGATGCACCAGGCATACCACAGCGAAGAGATGCTTCACGAATAGCGACACGGCGATTTTCATCGTTCATCAGGGATTGTACCACGGAGATAATGTCACCTGGATTGCATAACAAAATACCCGCCCCTTCACGCTCAATAAAGTCTGCGGTGGCCATTTCTTGGGGCATAGGAGGGGTCACCACATCGGCAATAATGGGGAGTTGTGAGGCAAGGGCCTCAAATGTCGTCAGCCCACCCATTTTGGTCACCATCACATCAGAGGCATTCATAATTTTAGGCATCTGATCGGTATAGCCCATCGGATAGAAGGGGAAACGTGCTATTTCAGTCCATTTTTCGGCCTGTTCCAGCAACTGCGAATTATGTCCGGTCAGGAACAAGACCTGAATATCTAAGGCTGCCGGCAACAGTTGTTCCATAATTTTGGGGATATTTCCGCCCCCGATCCAGCCGGCGTTAAAGCAAACCGTAAACTTGTCTGGGTCGAGTCCCATCGATTCTCGAATTTGTCGCTGTTCCGTTTCTGTCACAGGGTGAAAACGACGGTGAACCGGCATCCCCAAGATATGGATTCTCTCTGGCTCAATCCCATACTCTGAAAGCTGTTGTTTGGCTTCTTCACTGGCCACAAAATAACGGTCTACGTCATGACAAGCCCAACTTCGCCAAAAACCCCGAACAGGGTCAGTCACCACAGCGAACAAAGGAATTTTGCCCAGTAAGCCAAGCTTTTTCAACATATAGGCATAAAAATGATGCGTCATCGGATGGACAGAGACTATCGCCGTTGGACAAAACTTCTCAAACAAACGCCGACCGTAGCGTAACGCCCCACGAAAGATAAACGGGGATTCATTCAGCCGAAACTTTTCAATGTACCAGTAGTAGTACTTCATCGCCCCTTGATGGTGGCGCAGCAAATAGTTGTACAACGCTGCAAAGCGCCGGGTAAGAACATGGGCTTCTTCCAGTACTTGCGTAATGTTTACCACCACTTGCCCAGGATTGACCGCATTAAAGCTATGCTCCAAGGCTGTTGCAGCACTACGGTGGCCTCCACCGGTATCTGATGTCAAGATTAAAATATTTTGTGAAGCAGTCATTTGATAAAAGCAAACTCAGGCAAATGGTATCTAGAGGCAGTCGTTACTCTATAGGTTATAACGCAAACACCTAAGACTAATTGTCCGGTGTGTGATCGATCCAGGTATCCTTCAAATAACTGAACCGTTAGCCGTCACCATTGTACCAGAGAGATTTCTTCTGAAAGGTCTTAGCCGGCAATCTGGGGGGCTAGGTTCTTAGCTCGCATCAACCCGTTAAACGACACCAGGATCGATGGATAATTTTTTTGGCTCTCTAGGGTACAGCCGTGGCATTCTCTTGCTTTGCCAACCATCTGCCGGTACTCCCGTGCTTTGTCTGAATGCCAGATTGTCTGAAAATCACCATTGGTCTCTCGCAAATTTCCAAAGGCTTTGTTTTCGAGTGGATTTAACGCAAATTCTTCACAGCCGCTCACTTGGCCCTCACTGCCGATAAAGGCACCAAACATGCCTGCCTTGCAGCAGAAACTGGGGTCTTCTTGACGGACGACCCGGCGGTTTTCCTCTTGACTGATTAAATCCACCGCAGATTTTAATGCCCCATCAATCCGGGATTTTGTATGATACAAAAATTTCAGCTCTCCAGACAGCACATCGGCCCTGATTTGCTCTGTCAATGAAAGATAGGCCTCCTCAAACGGCTCTTTCATATGAGTATCTCTCACCAAACCCATCTGTTTTTGGCGACGCTCGGCCAGGGGAGAGAGGTAATGTTCACTCATCTGCACACTGCGGCGCATCAGATTCAAATTCCACTTATCCGGTTGCAGAATGTTTTTCACAATCTCGTACCAAGCTGGCAGAATTTCATAGTTATCCGGGGTACACACGGTACACAATTGTGCGTCTAGTTCTGTATACCCAAATTGCTCTCTCATGGCCTTAAGACCAAACAAGGTGTCGACCGTGTTTTGCCACGCATCCCATTGGGTGGCCTTGGTATAACGAACGGAATTATTGTGATTTCTGGGCCCTTCCACGCTCAAGCTCCAGGTCAGGTGAAGCCCAGGGCAACGTTGCATAATCCGGTGCGTGATCTCAAATAAAAGGTCCGGCTTCCAAGCGTTGGAAATAATATAGATGGATTTTACCGTGGTGAGCCGGTAAGCGGCTTCAATAATTTCTGGCAATTGTCGGTTTAATGTGGTCTCCCCTCCTGAATAGACCAGTACATTCAGGTTGCCGCCAATCGTGGCATAGGCTTTTTCAATCTCTGGTAACGTCAGTTCTTGCGTTTTTTTGTTCAACGAATCCGCAAAACAACAGAAATCACAGCTATAGTTACACCGGGTGGTCACAATATGAGTCAACATGAAGGGGCTGGGAGTTAATCCCAGCATTTGCTTGGTGTAGGACTTTATCAGAGGGATATAAATATGCCGGTCTTGTCTCGTTTGAATGGATTCCCACTGTTTACGCCCGTAAAGATGAGGATAACGCGAGAGATCCACCCCCAAATAAGGGGCTCTTTCCTCATCAGTCATCGCTCGCCACACTGAGGCGGGTTTAAGATCCAAAAGCGCCAGCGTGTCATCAAATGCCGCAATATCCTGTTCAGGAAGATCTTGCAGAGCCACACCCGGGAATTTTTCCTGGGTTTGCGTATCCTGGACCAGGGCACTTTGTTTATTTGCCAGAGGGGTTAGCGTTGGGAGCATAAAATCTGGCCTAACTCAACATTACACAATAAAATAGGAGAAGCGCTTTTTGCCGGAGTGAACCGGAGTTAATCTGTTATCTTAAAACAGAAACAACAGATTTTCTTGCGTATATCAAAAATTTAAGACGCACGTAACTCAGACATGCTATTTAGCAGAGAGACAAAACTGTCTCGATATGTGGTCAGATTTAAGTCAGAAGCATACTCTGCAAGCATTTTGATCGACGTTAAGTCCCCCGGAATAATGCTATCCGCTCTGGGCTCTAATTCTGAGTCGTGTCGCCTGCTCATTAAGAGCAAATCCAAGGTTTCCAGTTCGTCAAACGCTTTTCGACGCTGGCCAATGACGAAAATCGCTTCTTGCAACTCTGCCTGAAGTGCCTGTGCCTGTTTGAGTGTCAGTGTTTTTCCAGCAATCAGAGTGGGTAAAATCCCTAAATTTAGCCGTCTCATAGCGTTTTCAAACTCTAAACGTTCGGCAGGATTATCCACACTGCTTTCAATAGAGGTGATTAAGCCATGGGAACTAAACGTCGACTGAATGGTCATCTGGGTCTGAAGATTACCACCGGCAATTTTCATAATCCGTTTAGGCTCTAACTGGATCTCTGAACCCACAGAGTAGCTCAACTCATCAAATTGGTCGAATAAACCGCGGGCAAACTTACCGTAAATTCTTTTCAAAAGTCGATCATCACTCACATTCATATTGTGAAGCCCTTTATCCAATTGATAGAGCAAGCGGTGGTAAAAAATACCATTGGCTGCAACCACAAAACAGGGCAGTAAGGCTTCTACTGGGTCGTAATTGGGTTTCTGAATGAAAAATCCCAGCGAAAAGAGTTTTTCTAGATGTTCCAAAATATCTTCTACCAGATAGTCCACACTTTGAGCCTCGGGCACGGCCAAAATCACTTGAGGTAATTGACCTCGGTAGAAAGCATCTGATAGACCGTTGAAAACGATACCTTTCACCGAAAAGGAGGGTTTTCCAGCTATTTTAAGCTCAGTATGCTCTTTAAGATACCGGGCCGGTTCAGAGTCCTTGAATCCAATGAGTAAATCGCAGTGAGACTGTGCCAAATAGGCAAGAGAAAGATGCGTCACTGGCATCATGCCCAAGGCCTGAGCACGCACCTCGGTTTTAGGAACGTCTGTTCGTTCTTTTTTGGGAATCCGTGGAGACACAGCAATCAGTCTCTCTCTCTAAAAAACTACTTTTTAAGGGCTCGCTCTATCTGTCGTTGGGTGTCGCGTTGAACCATCACTTGACGTTTATCATGAAGCTTTTTACCCTTACACAAACCCAATTCTACCTTAACCCAGCAGCGATCAAAATAGAGTTTTAAGGGAATCAATGTTAAGCCCGATTCCTTGGTCTTGCCAATCAATTTACGGATCTCTGTCTTGGTCAACAGAAGCTTACGGACGCGTTCCGGCTCATGGTTATAGTGCGTGCCTTGCTCATAAGGGCTAATATTGAGGCCGTAGAGAAAAACCTCGCCTTTTTCGATTCGAGCATAGCCCCCACTCATCGAAACTTTTCCGCCACGAATCGACTTAATTTCAGTGCCAGTTAGCACAATCCCTGTCTTGAATGTCTCCAAGACTGTATACTCGTGGTAAGCCTTTTTATTGCTTACGACCACGCGAGACTGCTTTTGGTTGGCGTTCTGTTTGGTTGTCATCCGTAATATTATCGCCTATTTTCTCAGAATTGCTAAAATAGGGACGAGAGACATTCTGCGTGAGACATTCT
>CAZZIY010000054.1:7668-10425 GCA_964654525.1 uncultured Vampirovibrionales bacterium
TATTTTCTCAGAATTGCTAAAATAGGGACGAGAGACATTCTGCGTGAGACATTCTCTATGATTAAAATCCGTGCGCTAAGACCCAACGAGTGGCCCGATCTGCTGACCTTGCTCGGGAATAATGCGATGGATTCAGGGCTATTCTACACCGGGAAAAACTCTGCAGTTCGGTGGATAGACTGGGGTTGCCAGTGGCTTCCCCCGTCGTACCAACCAGATTTAAGAATCTATATCGCAATCGCTCATCAGCAAATATTGGGAGCCATCATGCTTCGGCAAGACGGCCGAACTCAGCGACGCTGGTGTATTGAGCATCTGATTCTCGATAACCCTACTGAAGAAGACCTCACCCCAATGAGCACATCCCATTCGCCCATTTCCTCTTACGATGTGGCCGGGCAACTCCTCCAATATATTATTAACCGCTACGGGGCCGACGGAGTTCAGACTTTTCTTGCCCATGTGGATCATGAACACGTCGAAGGCCAGGCTTTACTCAAAGCTTCGGGATTTAGGCCCCTTTGTAAACGCTTAACCGCCCTGAGGGAAGGCTCAAAAATACCAGAGACTCAGCATCAAACTAAAATCCAAGTACCTTCAGCTGATCTCAAATGGCTACAGCACATTCGCGAAGCTGAAGATGATGACCGTGATGCCTTAAGAGAGCTTTACCGAGACAGCCTCCCCGTAGAAACACGAAGTGCCTTGGAGCGCAGTAGCCGTGATTTTTCTCGTTCAGCCTTTAGAAGACTACAGCTCAGGCTTCAGGGAATTTTTGCCAAGCGGTGGGTACTGTCCAGCAGTATTCCCAACCAATTGTTAGGCTGTATTGAGCTCAGTAGCCCTGATTTTCAAGAATTTCATCTCAATCTCTTCAATTGCCCTGGCTGGGACCCAATTTTTGCCCCTATGCTTCAGTTCGTTGTTGAGCAGACCTATAAAAGTACCAATCAACCCCGCATCGTGCTTCAGTCCTACACACTCAATGAGCATCAGCAGGAAACACTTTTATCCTTTGGCTTTGGCTTTACACGAACGGACGCAGTCTGGGTGAAAGATTATTGGGTCCCCATCGACCGCCAAAATGAGCAGAAACGTAGTTCACTATTGCTGTTTGCCAGTAAAACTTCACCCGCATGTCAGCTAAGACCTTAATAATATCCTCGTACGACGTCCTTTATCACGTGATACATATCTCTCATTTGATCCCAAAACGTAATTTGGGGAGGCAAGGGGGCTGCCAACGTTTCAAGAACACGGGTTAAAACCATAGCTGTTTTTGGAAATACTGAAGATGGTCGAGGATGCCCGGCGAGTAATCCAGCCATAACTTGCCTAAACACAGCATCACGGGTGGCCGGAGTATCGATCTTATCTGTCCAGCGTGCTTTTTCCAGAGGATTCATCACAGCCATATCTGCCTCAACCGCTTGTTTAAAACCCGCGATGGATTCTGACATCAACCGACCGCCCCCAGAGTATTTTTTATCCGGCAGGCCAAACGTCTGGTTGATTCTTGAAGCCAGCCCGCTATGAAATTCTGGGAAATAGAATTCGTTCCCATTCCCGCTCTGGTTCACCCGGGAGGGGTGTGCGGGGACAACCTTAAACGGCCGCACTGCAATGTGCCCATTGGCTTCATAGGTCACACTGCCAGGACACTGGATATGATTAGCCAGACAGATCCGAACACCCGCCGATTTCAATGTCGCCATTATTCCCGGCCATCGGGTTTCGATCGATTGAACCGTCTTTTGCAAATCCCCAAGGCTTTCAGGAATCAGGCCTTTATCGAGAACTGTCGAGGGATGCCTCATCACATCCACGGGCAATAGTCCCTGGTCTTGCACCTCAGATATCTTGGGAGCCAAAACGACTGCCGTAGAATATCTCGGTTCTAACTCACTGAGTTCAGGGGTTTTAGAGGCTAGAGATTTTCCACTGAGACGACTATAGTCAAAGACCTTGGCGAGAAGTGCGAGCCGTCGCTTAAATTGAGCCTGTTCAGCTCTAGAAATGGCTAAGGATTGGGTTGCTCTAGAATCTAGACTAAAGCTATCCTCCGCATTTTCTGGATTGCGAGTTCTTGTGCTCTTAGATCGACGGAGAGGCTCGAAGGAATTCACAGGATGAGGGAAACGGGTGTGCATGAAACAGTGAGTCTCCCTTTCAACGATATCTCACACATGAGGACCTATTGATTATAGAGAAAAAGAATAAGGCGTGGAATTGCTTCCATAATGAAAAAAGAATAAGGCGTGGAATTGCTTCCATAATGAAAAAGAATAAGGCGTGGAATTGCTTCCACGCCTTTGAAAAGAAGTAAATGAAAAAATGCTTACTTCTTGCCGACGAGTTCTTTGAATTTTTTGCCGGCGGAGAAGGCTGGCACAGTTTTAGCCGGGATTTTCAGCGGCTTGCCGTTTTGTGGGTTACGGCCTGTGCGAGCAGCACGTTTACGGGGTTCAAAAGTACCTAAACCTCCTGCTATTGCTATAGCTTTGGCTTGGTGTTGGGTGCCTTTGTTGGTGGTCACGATAAAAGTGCCATCTTCTAGTTTTTGAATTGTTTCGGCGGTTTCGCCAAGGGTAAATCCGGGTTGAAACTGTTTGATTTGTTCCATTAAATTGTTTACCAAATGAATTTCTATCATATGGATGGTTTACACTATCTTTGTAATAAAGTTCGTTTGTTGTTATAAAAATAACATCTTCACCTCTAAACTTTCCAACAGATATACTTTTCAAATCTTTATTT
>CAZZIY010000055.1:0-10375 GCA_964654525.1 uncultured Vampirovibrionales bacterium
GAATTTTTGGTTTCTCTGCGTGGCTTCTGTCATCTTTATCCTCACATCTCTCGGGATTGGCTTACTGATTTCAACCACGTGCCAATCACAGGTTCAAGCAATTCAGCTAACCATGGGTCTTTTGCTGCCCAGCCTTCTGATTAGCGGCTTCGTATTTCCGCTGGAGCCAATGCCGTGGTTTATTAAAGTCGTGAGTTATTCTCTCCCACTGACCTATTACCTGGAAATTATCCGCGGCGTAGTGATTAAAGGGACGGGACTCATGGAATTATGGCCACAAACGGCACTGCTGAGCCTACTGGCGACAGTATTACTGGGGGCCAGTATTAACCGATTTAAGAAACAGGTGGTGTGAGTAATGACCCATTCCGTGCATATACGCAAGCCGCAGATTTTCTCCTTTCTTTGCTCCCTACTGCTGATCATCACGGGGATGACAGTAAGCCAGAGTTGGGCTGCATCCTGTGAAACCCAAGGAGACAAGCCCAATGACAGCAGCCTGACTCCAGAAAAAACCATTGCCTGTATTAAAGCCCTCCACTGGGAAGCCATCCCTGCTAATGCCCGGCAACTCTCCTACGCAGAAGTACTGAGCATCACTGAACTCAACAACTTGGAGATTTTAGTCAACGCCGAAAAGGTCAAGCAGTCGAAGGCCAAAAAACGGGGCATTGAAAACAAACGCATTTGGCTTTTGTTCAAGTTTTTCAACGCTGCTAACTTGGAAGAAGCCGCACAGCACGAAGTCACCTTTGCCAATGAGCACGTTCAAACCATAACACACCAGGCCTATTGGGAAGCTACGGAGAAGTATGATGCATTGATGCGGGCAACTACCGCAAAATACAATCTCTTTCTTCAGATTCAGGAAGGCATTCGAGAACTTGAGCTTTATAAAAGCCGCTTTATTTCAGGGGAAAGTACTAATTTTGACGTCTTAAGAACCCAAACCAAACTGGTGCAGCTCTATCAGAAGTATCTGACCGCAGAGCTGGCATATTATCAGGCCTCTCTGGATATGGCCCGGTTTCTTTCCTTGCCTCAATCTCCTTGGCTGTATCCCAGCGACCTCTCGTTTGAAGGAAATCAACTTCTGTTCCGTCCGCTTAAACTGTTTAACCGCACCGGGCTGAGCACCCCCAAACAATGGGAAGATATCGCCCTGAATAACCGACCCGAACTAAAAGAGATTCAAGCCCAGCAAGAATCAGTGAAAAGCCTGGTAAAATCCACCGTATTTGAGGACAGAGATGAATCGGATGTCCTTCGCTCTTCTGCCAAGCAGCTTGAACTCAAGCTCCAAGACTCAGAACAATCCATTCGTGCTTCGACCATTCTAGCAATTCAGCAATGTGATTTTGATCTCAATAAGCTTGAGCTGGCCGAACAACAGCTTAAGCTAGCCGAAAAAGCAGTAAAACAGGCAAAAACAAGTTTCAAAGCTGGCTTTAGCAGCAATCAAGATGATCTCAACGCACAAAGCGATTACGGACAAGCGCAAGTAAACTACGTCAACAGCCTGATGGACGTTCATCTCAGCCAAAGTCGACTACTTTACAGCATTGGTCTGATTAACAAACCCCGTCTTCTCGGGCAAAGTCCGCTACCTTAGCGTTGCCCAATTAAGACGATGTGCTAATTTAAGCTATGCCAGGGAAGTAGTTCACACCATAGCTCTGGATTGACTGGACCGATGGTGCGTCTCTGCTCAGTATTGAGTGAAAAGATTCGGCTCAAAAACGCCACTTCTGCTATCAATGCCTGATCAACAGGAATTCGGTTTTCTACCGGATCCGGTAAAATGCCCAACGTCAAAGCCATTTCTAATTCTGTCATCGTGTCTGCTCTCTCTCTATCCGTTGTGGCTAAGCCATTCAACGGTAACAACAATACAGGATAATTTTTTACAAGTGATACCCGTGTATAGTTATAAAAACATTAAAACGATCACGATTGCCCTTGGAAGGGCTCAGACACACGAATCGTTACAGTATCTAAGTGCCTTACATTGCAAAGGCCTTACATTGCAGATCGAAACGCGTTGGTTGGACTGGCTTCTGCCTTTTCAACGGTTTCCATGAGATCAAGATGATAAATATACTCAATCATCAGAAGGGCCAGTTCTTGCTGCTGCTCGGGCGACATATGACGCATTGTTTCCAGCACTTTCCAGACTGAGCGGTCCACAGCCACCCGTTTATTGCTAAACAGAGTCAATAAAGGGTTACCGGTTTTGGAGACCATACCACCAGAGACTTTACCGTCATATTGACCGGAATCAAGCAGGGAATACATATAATCAGAGGTCAGTCGCTGGTTGGTTTTATTGGCATTTTGGAGCAAACTCACAGCCATAGAAAGTGTCGGATGCTGGTCGTACCAACGTTGTTTTGAAGGTGGAATCGGCATGGGGCAAACAGTTCCTTTAGCAAGACATCATCACGCGCAAATACGGACATAAGGTAATAACCAAATCAAAATCGTCTGGAACGTTTGTGACGCACACACGTTCCTCTCCTGACTGAATGTCTATCGGAGCATTTCGGTAAAAACTGTAATCAGTTGCCCGTAGTGTTACAAGATTGATAAATTTAAGGTCGAAGGCTCATTTTAGAGCAGTTCACGGACACAACCCATTATCTCCAGAGAGTCGACCTGCTCTTTCAGCACCTGATAGTTGGTCATATCAATGTGCACCGGAGTCACTGAAATCATATTGTTGCGTATCGCGTGGACATCGGTCCCTTCGGGTTCCCCAGTTTCGGCGATTTCCCCCGCTAGCCAGTAGTAAACCAGCCCCCGTGGGTCAACCCGGCGCTCGTAGGTATCGGTATACATCCGAGTACCCAGTTGGGTAAGCTTAATTCCCGTCATTTCAGACAAAGGAATGGCCGGAATGTTAATGTTTAAAATGGTTTTTGGGGGCATCCCGATTTCTAACACCTTGGGAAGATAACAGCACAAAAATTCAGCCCCATGAGAAAAATCCGCCATTCGCTCATACCCATTGGTCAGCGAGATTGCCACACTGGGAAGACCGTGAATGGCCCCTTCCAGAGCGGCACTAACAGTTCCTGAATACAGCACATCGACACCCAAGTTTGGCCCGTGGTTAATCCCAGACACCACAATATCTGGCTTAATTTCAAGAATGGCATTGAGTGCGATTTTCACACAATCACTGGGAGTGCCGGTCACGGAATAAGCCTTTTTCACAGGAATACCCATATCTAATTCATCCACCCGAATGGGTTTGTGCAAGGTTAAGGCATGCCCAGTTGCACTGCGTTCACGGTCAGGAGCAGCAACATACACCTCGTACTGGCGAGATAAATACTCCACCAAGGTTCGAATTCCGTTGGCGTGGATTCCGTCATCATTGGCGACCAGTACTTTCATCATCGTTCATCGCTTTCTATAAGAGTATTTAAGAGTATTTTTGCTAGTAGTTATCATTTTAACCCCATATCATCATTTAGCGTTCAAGCATCAGAGCAACCATCACCGCTTTTTGAGCATGCAAACGGTTTTCTGCTTGTTCAAAGATGGTGTTGGCGTGGGTTTCAAGCACATCATGAGAAATTTCTTCATCTCGGTGTGCGGGTAAACAATGCAGCACAATGGCTTCAGGGGCTGCCAAGGCCATCAAAGAAGCGTTTACTTGATAGGGTTGAAAAATCCCTTTTCGTTGCTGTTGTTCAGCTTCTTGCCCCATACTGGCCCAGACATCGGTATACACCACAGAAGCTCCCGCAACGGCCTGTCGCACATCATCAGTGACAGTCACAGTGGCGCCGTTTTCTTTGGCAACAGCTTCGGCCCTTTGCACAATTGTTTCTTTTGGAAAGTAGCCACTGGGTGCTGCAATGACGACATTCATGCCGACTCGTGCACACCCTTCCAGGAGGCTATGAGCAATATTATTGCCATCACCCACGTATACCAATGTTCTGCCGGAACAAGAGCCAAAATGCTCTTGCACTGTCTGTAAGTCGGCCAAAATTTGGCAAGGATGGTGATCATCCGTGAGTCCGTTAATCACAGGCACAGTGGCATACTCGGCCAGTTCAACCACATCCGCTTGGGCAAACGTGCGGATCATAATCCCGTGGACATAACGGCTAAGAGTGCGGGCCGTATCGGCAATAGACTCCCGCACCCCGAGATTCACTTCATCTTTGCGGAGCATCACAGGATGCGCCCCGAGTTCAGCGATGCCCACTTCAAAACTGACCCGTGTTCTGTTGCTGGGTTTCTCAAAATACATCGCCACAGATTGTCCTTCCAGCAAGCGATGTGGCTGTTTTTCACGGCGCATCTGCTTAAGCTGTGTTGCCAAAGTTAACAACGCACGGCATTCATCTGCTGTCAGATCTGCCACACGCAAAAAGTCCTGTGTGCCGAGTATAGGGATATCCAAGCGGGCTAAAGCAGCATTCATGAGTAGTTGTTTCCTTTTGTTTTGTGTCTATTAAAGGCAATTTTCTGTTATGTGTTTATTTTAGGACAAAGCCTGATTGCAAGCTGAGACAAATCGCAAACAACCAGACAAGCGTGGCAGACTGCTGTTCAAATGATTGTTTTTCTGCTAAATTAGACAGTTAGCCAAAGCAAACAATCACACATTCCACCTCTTCTTTTCTAAATACAGCTTTTTTATTGAATAAGCACAAAACTGAATCCCCCACTCAGGAGTGCACCCTTGGATATCCAGAAATATTACCAGTACTGTTGCGGTGAAGGTTACCTCGACAAGCGTCGCTACAACGAGGATGCAGCCTTCGAGCGCGGTCAAAACCGGGTCAGTCGTGATGTGGCCGAGACCCTCTACACTTCATCTCAACGCCTGGCAAACTATCGGTACGGGGGAGCCTCTGAGAACCCCTTTACCGCAAACACACTGCCTGGCTATCAAAATTTTACTGGGTTTCAACGTGTTTTGGGCGGTCTGCTGCAGCCTCTTCTCAATACCGCATTACTGCTTCAGGCATTAAGCAGAAGCACCACCCTACCGCTGCCCAACGCCTTTGCTGGTCTGTTAAACCGCAGCGGACAGCAGATGGAAGCCGTTGTCGGGCAAGTTCTCAGCTTTTTCTTTGGCCATAAAAAAGACAAGACCGAAGAGAAAGAAAAGCGCGAGTTGAACGATATGGGTATTCCTGACATTTTTGGCAATCGAGTGGTAGAGGAATCCGCTGAAGCCCAAATGGGACGAGGCGATCAGTAATAGCAGCAATATCTTAGTAATTTTTAAGATATCGCCCTGTAATACTGGCCTTACATGCCTGTATTTCTGCAACAGTGCCTGTGGCGACAACTTGCCCGCCTGCATCTCCCCCGTCCGGCCCGAGGTCTATCAGATAATCACAGGCGGCTAAAAAATCGAGATTATGCTCAATCACCACAGCGGAATGTCCGTGACTGACCAAGGTTTTTAAGACCCCGACCAACACCTCAATATCACTGACATGAAGCCCTGTTGTCGGCTCATCAAACAAAAATAAACTGGGTAAACACGGATCCTGTTTACCAGTGGACGGCTTCCCAGCATTTTGCTGATTTTCTGATTCCTTCAGATAGTGTGCCAACTTCAGCCGCTGAGCCTCGCCCCCTGAAAGGGTGGTGGTTGATTGCCCCAGGCGTAAATAGCCCAAACCTATCCCTTGAAGTGGGGCTAGTTTTTTACAGAGTCGTGACTGCCCCTTAAAAAACGCCATGGCTTCATCGACAGTCAACTCTAGAATCTGATGAATATTCTTGCCTTTGTAGGGGATAGAAAGCACCGATTGCTTAAAGCGCTGACCGGAGCAGGTATCACACACCACCGTCACATCCGCCATAAACTGCATATCCACCGTGATAAAGCCCAGCCCCTCACAGGTGGGACAACGCCCCCCCGCCGTGTTAAAGGAAAAATCCGTGGCCTTTAGTCCGAGCACCATCGCCTCACGTGTACTGGCCAACAGTTGTCGAATCTCGTCGTAAGCCTTTAAATAGGTCACCGGATTTGAACGGAGCGAGCGGGCCGGTGGGCTTTGATCCACCAAAATAACATCCTCGAAAGCATCTAGCCCTCGAAGTGCCTTACATGGAGCCATCTCCATGGTCAGTGCAGCTCCTTTTTCTCGCTGGTACCCTGCGTACAAAGTTTGTTTTATCAGTGTAGACTTTCCCGAACCCGAGACACCGCTGATGCCAACCAATTGCCCGGTAGGAATCGAGACATCGATATTCTTGAGATTATTACCAGATGCGCCCAGAATCTCGATATTGCTTTTGGCTTTTCGTGTTCGCTTTTTGTCGGCAGCGCTAGCTGGAGGCCCCCCTACATGACCTGCACTCGAACCAGAAGCCGCATTCAGGGCAATCGCTGTTTTAGAGAAGCTATTTCGGATCAACTCCTCGTATGCTCCCTCAAAGACAATGCGACCCCCTTCTTCACCCCCGCAAGGACCCATATCTAAGATATAATCAGCGCCTCGAATCATTTGGGGATCATGCTCAACCACCACCATCGTATTGCCCAAATCCCGCAGCGCAACAATCACGCTGAGTAGGCGGTCTGTATCCCGGGCGTGCAGTCCAACCGTTGGCTCATCCAAAACATATAACGTGTCTGTCAGTGCTGAGCCCAAAGCCGTTGAAAGCTGAATGCGTTGTGCTTCTCCCCCAGAGAGTGTCCGCATTTGCCTGGATAGGGTTAGATAATGCAAACCAACTTGTTCCAAATACGCCAGTCGCGTCTGGATTTCGAGCAGTAAGCGGGCAGCAATCTTCTGCTCCAGTTGACTGAGTTGCTTGGGCAGATCCTTAAAAAATCGATTCAGGGCAGTAATGGACCAGTCGCACAATGTCTTAAGAGTATGCCCTTCTATCGTGACTAATAGGGCTTCTGGGCGAAGTCTGGCTCCCATGCAGTCCGGGCATTCAGAGTAATCCCGGTATTTGGCAAGCATCACACGGACATGCATCTTATACCGCTTGGTTTCCAGCCAATCAAAAAAACCACGGATCCCCTCATATTCACCGCCCCCATCAATCACAAACGCACGGTGGGACTCTGATAAATCTTGATAGGGAACATCGACAGGAATTTTGCGTTTCTTGGCTTCTTTTAGTAAGGCATCTAACATTTCTTGATTGGACGGAGAATTAAAGGGATGAACGGCCCCCGCTTTGAGACTGAGGTGCTTGTTCGGGATGACCTTATCCAAATCCAGCCCAATAATCCGGCCAAAACCCTCACAGGTCGGGCAAGCGCCTAAGGGACTATTGAAAGAGAATAACGCGGGGGTGGGTTCCTGATACACACGCTGACAGCCCGTGCATGCAAAGTCCCGCTGAAATGTCTGGATTGTTGCAGGATGCTTGGCATCAGCCAAGACATGGAGCTCGACACGGCCCTGTCCCCAGAAAAAACCTTGGGACAGTGATTCTTGCAGCCTTTGCAAGGCTTTGGCTTCCATCTTTTGGCGGAAGACGACCCGGTCAATCAAAACCAAATATCGCCCCTGGCGCAAGAGGGTCTCTCTCCAGGTACTTTTAGGCTCGTTTAGCTGGTTTAAGGTCAGTTCTACCACGGTACTGCCTGCCGGCTCAATAAAGCGAAAGAACCCTTGTTGAATGAGCGTCTCCAGAGATGCATAGGACCTATCCACAGGAGCTACCACCCAGCATTTGCTTGCCTCTGGGACGGTCTTCTTCAACTGTTGGCCAATATCTTCCGGGGTACTGCGGCGCACCGGCTTTTCGCAATCCTGGCAGCGAGTTTCTCCCAGATGGGCATACAGCAGACGCAAGTAATCATAAATATCGGTGGCTGTTCCCACCGTAGAGCGGGCGTTTTTGGCCCCGTTTTTTTGCTCCAGGGCAATGGCCGGCAAAATATGATCGATCCGGTCCACATCCGGCTTTTCAATACGTTCTAAAAATTGCCGGGCATATGAAGACATGGACTCGATGTAGCGACGCTGTCCTTCGGCATACAGAGTATCGAATGCCAAAGATGATTTCCCAGACCCTGAAGGCCCGGTCACCACGGTCAATTTAGCATGAGGAATCCGGCACGTAATATTTTTGAGCGTGTGGGTCCGCGCCCGGTGAATCCATATATCTCTCGATTTAGAAGTCATCGCGTAAGGGGGTATCCTGCAAGTGAGCAAAAAATGCGGTGCCCTCATTATGTCTCAAAACAGAAAGCCCGCATACATATCAAAGCTAGTCAAAGCAAGCATACTTTTTTTCAGGGTGTTCACAGAGTTGCATCCACTGGTCAGGATCCTATCCACCAGATGGTCGATTCCCCGGGTCACACCATCTCCTAGAATGAAACATGTGGATAGCGAGTTAATTTTGCCTTAAGCGCGTGTGGCCCCTGGGATAAAACAGCTCTCTATTTTTTATCGAGATCTATTTTCGCAAGATCTTTTTTTGTCGGTTCATTGGTCACGTCAGTAACGAACGGGATATCTATCTTATGATGAGCTCCAGCGAGCATCCCTCCAGCAGTTCTACGACTGCCAACACAAAAATTGCAACCTTAGCGGCGCCTGGCTCCCAAAACAGACTTTCGTATTCCTCCAAGCTGCTTAATGCCCTCAATAAATTTACCGGCGGACTGGCCACTGAAGTGAAGCACCCCATGCTCGCCAAATACGGTAAAGCCTATGAACTTCTCATTACCGGGGACTCTCTTCGCTACCAAGAGGACGTGGACGCCGCCATGGCCCATTATGAGGAAGCCCTTACCCTGCGTGAAGATATGACTGAGGCCCACATTGGGATGGGCAAATGTCTCCGCAGAAAAGGGATTTATCACCAAGCCATTGAGCATTTTAAGTCTGCTCTTAGCAGCACTCCTTTTGACAAAGAAGTCCATTTGGAGTTGGCAAAAAGCTATAACGAAGCCGGCCAACTGGCCCCTTCTATTCGTCATTACGAACGGGCTCTTAAATTAGACCCTCAGTTTTTAGAAGCAAAATTCAGTCTGGCTTTAGTGGTAGAACTCAATCAAGACATCCCTTACGCCACCAAACTGTACCAAGAGATTATTGCCCAAGACCCTGGTTTCTTGCCCGCTTACAACAACTTGGGCAGTATCTATCTGCGCAGTGGTTTGTTTACCCAAGCCAAAGAAACCTTTGAGAATTTAATTGAACGGGCACCCGATTTTTCGCGAGGCTATCTGGGTCTCGGACTGACCTTGGATAAATCTGGTGAGAAAAAGAAAGCCCTTGACGTCTATCACCGGCTGCTGGATCTCAACACCACCATCAACAGCGCTGAATATGTGAAAAAACGGATTATTGCCCTTAACACAGAGCTGGGACGCACCAAAACCCGGAAAAACACCACGGTCGTCCGGATTAAGTAGCAAATTTAATCATCTCAGCTGGATGCTAGGCAACAGACCATTTTGGGTCTGGCCGCGGCGTTTTGCTGAGAGCTGTATAGGGATTGCAGCGAAGCAACCGCTTCACTCCTGTCCAAAGACCTCTGACAACACCCAGGCGCTGGATTGCAATCAGCATATATTCAGAACAGCTGAGTTGACCCCACTTGGGAAAGGGGCACATGCCACTGATTTTTTTGCCTAGAGACTCCGGTTTATTTCGCGTTTGCCCGTGGTACCAAAGAATCATTTTGGTGCACAAACGCTGTCCCCAGGACAACGTACCAGAGGGAGAATAAATTTTGCCAGGGACGTATTTCAGCTGATTGGGGTCGACAAAATTATTTTCTGTATTAGCGCTTGCTTCCCCCTTGCAGCCAAACGTCATTCCGGCCGGTCTTAATGGGGTCACATTTTGAGTAAGACCAAAAGAAAAAGGCCCTTGAGGTCTTGAAGTTGCAGCCATGGCCAGTGCCATCGGATAATCCCCTAAAGATTGATTTTGGTCATTCTAACTTACCAATATTTACGAGTTACCGTATCAGGCCGCTTCTTTACCGTGAAAGGGATTGAGGCTTTTCACCCCGTTGGCAACCAATTTAATCGCCAGCAAGGGAATACCCACCAAACAGCCTAAAACCGCTAGGCACCCGCCGCAGCCAATGCCTGCCATGGTAATCGGCTCAAACCCAAATTTGGGTTGACTGGGATTGCTTTTGCTGGGGCCGTGATTATTCGGACTGCAAGCGCCGAAACAGACACCGCAGCCAGCTTCAGCCTTTTGTGTATTTCCACTTTTTCCGTTTTGAGGGGAGTAAGCACGGGCCGAAGCCAATGCAGGGGAGACCATCTGCATGGGGAACATCTCCATTCTTATTTTATTGATGCATGTGGTGACTTAAATTGATAGAGAGAACATAACGCGGCAATCCACGCTACATCCCTATAAAAACCACTGAAGAATTTTTGTGCTAGGAAGTTTTT
>CAZZIY010000056.1:0-8553 GCA_964654525.1 uncultured Vampirovibrionales bacterium
GTGTCGTGCAAGGAACAATCCACCATTTTTCACCAAGCGCAATCCAAACTATTAAGACTATTAAGAGGAAATTTTCGTTCAGTCCCAGCCTCAGTAAATTAGTTAATCATGGTCTAAGAGAGCCAGTTTTTCGACAATTTAACAAGATTTTGTATTTGCCTTTTTCAGTCGTTTTTATTATATTAATACGCATTAAATAACATCTCCCGTTGACGCCAATTGTGTGGGTTTTACCGGCTTAAGTGGGTTTTAGATATGCTTAAGTGGGTTTTAGATATGATTGTGTGAGAGGCTCGCCAAAAACGAATTTTAGCCTGTAACTGGCTTAATAAGTCTGTAATAAGGTCCATTTGACCCCTGTGTGAGAGGGAAACGCAGTAAAAAAACTTAGTTGTGAGGAGGAAGTTTATCCATGAGAATTGTCAGTGAATTAACACCACAAAAAGCGGGCTCTATCAGACCTCAGTTTGCTGCCACGGTTCAACGCCGCGTGCTCAGCGAAGGCGGAGTGGCTGAAAAATTTGAAGACGTGGTGATTCTTGGCGGGGCCAGAACCCCCTTTGGCAAGATGGGAGGAAGTCTCAAAGATGTGACCGCCTTTGATCTGCTAAAAATAGCGATGAAAGGGGCATTGGACAAATCAGGCGTTAAGCCCGAAGACGTGAACCAAGTGATCATGGGCAATATCATTGCCAATGATGAACAGAACGGATTTTTACACCGCTCTCTTGGACTGGCTCTCGGCATTCCTCGGGGCACCATCGCCCATCAAATGAACCGCCTCTGCGGAACCGGGTTTGAAGTGGCCCGCGAAGCGGCCAACCAACTCGCCAACGGGGGAGACAGTATTATTCTTACCGGGGGGGTTGAGAACATGTCCCGCACCCCGGTGATGGATAGTAAAGCCATGTTGGATGCAGGAAAAGTCCAGGCGATGCAAAAAGCAGGGGTTAAGGGCAAGATTATGGCATTATTAAGTATGCCAGGACTCAAATTCAGAACCCCCAGTACGTTTAACCCACTGCAAAAAGGGCTGACTGACCCGCTTGTCAATATGGTGATGTACAATACCGCCGATGAACTGGCGGCTCGTGCCGGCATCACCCGCGCTGAGGCTGATGCGTTCTCTGCAGAATCTCAACGACGTGCTGGAGAAGCCCTAAAAGCAGGCCGATTTAACGATGAAATCGTCGCTGTTCGACGGGATCACCTCACCAAAGGCAGTAGACTCCCTCAAGGTACAGATTCTGTCACCAAAGACGAGCACTTACGCCCAGGAACGACTGCTGAAAAGCTCGGCAAACTCTCTGTCTTAGACCGAAACCGCAAAGATGCAATCACGACAGCCGGCAACGCCAGCGGTGTTGTGGACGGAGCCGCCGCTGTCGCCATGACCACGGGTGCCTATGCAAAAGAGAAGAATCTCGCCGTACTGGCGCAACTAAAATCAGTTGCGGTGACCGGAGTTGACCCCAAAATTATGGGTTTTGGTCCCAAACGAGCCATTGAAGAAGCGTTAAAATCGGCCAACCTTACCATGGATCAAGTGGATGTAGTGGAAATCAACGAAGCCTTTGCCGGGCAAGCACTGGCGGTTGCTCGTGCTTTGAGCATTCCCCTGGACAAGCTCAACCCCGACGGGGGGGCCATCGCCATTGGGCATCCGCTGGCGGCCTCTGGCAGTCGGATTTTGGTTCACACAGCCAACCGTCTCAAAGCGACTGGACAGCGCTATGCCGTGGTATCCGCCTGTATTGGTGGCGGTCAAGGTATTGCCGCAGTGATTGAGAACCCCAACGCCAAAGCCTAAAAGAGTTTATCGTTTTCGCAGGCGAAGCACAGACTCAATGTGACTCGTCTGCGGAAACATATCGACCGTGGCCACATCGACAATCGACCAACCGCCAGCAAGTAATAACTTAAGATCACGAGCCAGTGTGGTCGGATCGCAACTGATATAAACCAACGTGTCTTTACCCCAGCGGTTCACCCAGTCCAGCACTTGGCTGTCACACCCTGCCCGAGGGGGATCTAAAACAATCCAATCAAAGGAGCGTTTTAAGCCTTGGATCACTTTCTCAACCGGGCCGCCCAACACTGAGACATTAGCAAGCCCCTGGGAGAGGTTATCCAAAATCGTGTTGTTATAGTGAGCATCCTCAACGGCTGAAGGATTGGACTCGACCAGGACCATTTTTTCAAACAAAGAGGCAAGAACAAATCCAAAAGTGCCAACGCCGGCGTACAGGTCAATTCCAATATTTTTTTGGCCCGTGTTCTTTTGAGGCAAGGCGCTCGCCCATTGATGTAAACGGGAAAGTATCTGATCCAACCCATCCGGATTGACCTGAAAAAAGCTATCCTCACTCACCTGCAAGGAAATCTCACCCACGGGTTGTAGGGGAAGTTCCGCACCAATTCGGCTGCGGCGCTTTCCATTGGTAAGAATTATCGAAAGTGCCTCTCCCGTCATAGGTTTCAACTGGGAGTAAAGATTTTCAGCCACGGGCAGCCAAGGCTTCACCTGTTTTTCTGATTTATCAATATCAATCCGGAGCAATACTGCGCCGTCTGGGGTCATCCGCATCATGATTGATTGAATCGGGGGACGAAGTTTTGGTTGCAAATCAGACAGTGCCTTCTTTAAATAGGAAACTGTTCTGTTCATCAAGTCTGGCAGCACCAAACAGGCATCAAAATTGATAATTTTGCTGGTACCTTCGGCCATGTAGCCTATTTTGACTGGGGTTTGAGACACATCCACCTGCCAACGCGCGGTATGCCGGGTTTCAAAAGCCGGGATAGACTGACTCCAATCCTGTATTTCCGGTATAACAAGTTCAGGAAACGCCTTGCCAAGGGCACGTTCTAACGTTTCTTTTAGTATCACTTTCTTCCAATGGCGTTGGGTTTCGATAGTGGCCATTTGCCATTGACAACCCCCACAAGAATCAAACACCGTACACTCTGGAGTGATTCTCTGGGCAGAAGGCTCCTGGATACTTCCCGCAATGAGCTCTGCCCACCAAACACCACGGCGTTTTTGCACGGATGTCACTGTTGCGGACTCTCCAGGAAGGAGACCTGAAACAAAGATCACAGCTTTCTCGAGCGTTTGGGGAATATCACCCTCTTCTGCTGAGAGCAGACGGCATAAGGCCTGTCCCCCGTACACCCATTTTTCGGCCTGGACGATAAAATGGCGCCCTTTCAGAGAGAGCGTTTCGGCACTGGGCTGGAATGTCCTCATGACAAAAGACTCTGGAAGGCTTGACGAATGCCTGCAACAAAGCCTTTCCAGCGGCCTGCCCAGCGGTTTTGGCCTAGATCGCTGTCTATCTGTGGCAGTTGGGGATTTGGCGGGATGACGGTCTGTTTTTCTTCTAATTCACGATTAGTCCGGCGTTTATCCGCCGCTTCAGCCCGTTTTTTCTGGGTCTCAGTCTGAGGTACCCATGGTGGAAACTCAGCCGGTATGCCGTTGGCCCCCAGTTTAACGTAAACCAGGTAGCTGCTGGCAATTTTACGGACCTGTTTATTAACGGGATTCACTGCCTCAACTTCGACTTGCACTTCCATAGAGGTACGCCAGCTACGGGTCACAATGGCTTTGGTCCGTAACGTCTCCCCAATATAGGCGGGGGCAATAAAACTCATGCGGTCTTGCCGGACTCCGGTCACAAAACCCTCTAATGCCACTTTTTTAGCAGCCAAAGACCCTGCCTGATCGATATGATCGAGAATCACCCCACCAAAAACATTATTAAGAGCATTGGCATGCTGGGGGGTCATTTCTGTTTCAACCACAGAAACAAAGGGGGTATCCGCTTCTTCAATCGGCAAAATGGGGAGTTCACGACCCTCTTGCTGACGACTGGCTTTTCGAATATCAGCGGCCTTGGCCAGTTCTACGTTTTTATTGGCCAGAGGCGGCATCGCGATTTTTTGCCGCTTCTCGTCCAGCCCCACAAACACCAAATAGGCAGTGGCCACAGGGCGTTCTTCGTGGAAACGGAAGTCGTAAGCGGACACTGTTACCTCAGATTCTAGTGAGGACTGCCAGACTTGGGTGATTCGGCTGTGCAGACGAATCATTTCCCAACGCTTGATGGGGTTCACAATATTGGTGCGGTCCATCGAGGCAGTCACCACAGAACGATTTTTTCCCACAAATTCAAACGCAGGCATGCTGCCGGCGATATCAATCAGCTTGAGCAGATGACCGGCCCTAAGGTGTCCGTTTTGGTCCACCATTTCGGGGTAAGCGGGTGTTTGTATGAAGTATTGGGTTTTGTCCATGGAGATGTACGGTGTGTGTGTTTCTACTGAGCGCGTTTTTGTTGGGGCAGCCTTTGGGGTAAAGGTATCTTTGTTCGCACCAAAATGCAACGGAGATAGGCCTGATGGAATGCGACCCGTGAGGGGGGAAAGCGTGCTGGGCTGATTCTGACCCAAAGGCGCCGGAATGAAAAGAGATTTAGTAAAAAGAGATTTAGTAAAAAGAGTTTTAGTGAAAAGAGGTTTAATGGAAAGCGGTCGGGACAATCCCATGTTTAAACCCATCTGTGACAAACACTCCCCCAGTCAAAATTTTAGAGCAATCCGGGTGCCTCTCAACTAGCGTTGAGCGATCAGTTTGTCATATCATACCGTTAAAGAATCTGCTTCGATAGTCCTGCTTAAGGTATTGTAAAAGGTCTCACCTGTATGAAACTTGTCACCTTTGCTGTCCAAACTCCTCTTGGGGTTTTTTATCGTTTGGGGGCTCTGGTAGGAGATACACTCAACCAAATTATTGACCTGAATACCGCCTATGCCTGGCTGTTAAACGAGAAAAATGAACCTCAACCCGAACGCCTGGCGGCTGTGCTTTGCCCTGCGGATATGCGCCGTTTTATAGAGATGGGTCCGCGTGCTTTGGAGGCTGGTCGTGATGTTATCGCGGCCTTTGAAAAGCACGGCTTTGAAGCGGTCTCCTATTGCGGGCGGTATTGCCTCTTTGATTTATTGCCTACTGACATAGCATCCCCTCCTGTCTCTTTAACATGTCCACTGCCCAACCCCAACAGTCTACGAGATTTTTTGGCCTTTGAGGTGCACACAAAATCTGGGTTTGACCGCCGACAAGAGCCCATGCCAGAAGCCTGGTACAAAATCCCCGTGTACTACAAAGGCAATCACCGAGGGTTAATGGGCCCTGAAGAAACTGTTTTATGGCCGCATTACACCCGAAAACTGGATTACGAACTAGAGCTTGCTTGTATTGTAGGCAAAGAAAGCCGAAATTTACCCATTGAAAAAGCCCAACACGCAATTTTTGGCTATACGATCCTCAATGATATCAGTGCACGTGATATTCAGGCTGAGGAAATGCGCTGCCGACTGGGTCCTGCAAAAGCCAAGGACTTTGGTTCTGTGATTGGCCCCTGGATTGTGACGGCTGATGAAATCCCTGATCCTCGAAATCTGAGCATGATAGCTCGCGTGAACGGTGAAATTTGGTCTCAAGGCAACTCAGGAACTTCTCATTGGAGCTTTGAGCAGATGCTCTCTCATGTATCGATGGACGAAACACTTTATCCCAGCGATATTTTAGGCTCTGGTACTGTAGGAAATGGTTGCGGACTGGAGCTAGACCGCTGGATACAACCGGGGGATGTAATTGAGCTGGAGATTTCCGGTCTGGGGGTTCTGCGAAACACGATTGGCAGTCCCAATCAGGCAGAACATCACAACTCCCCTTGGCAGCAGTTTATTCGCCAAAAAACGGCCAGTAAATAAAACGATAAGGAGCCACCTCTCAAATGTTCCCGTTGAACAAAGGCATCACCACCCCACAAGCCCACGTCAATATTCCGACCGGCTTGTATGAAGAGGAGTTGGGCAGAGATGGTTTTTACGGCCCCGTCACCCATTTGTATCATCAACACCCGCCCACAGGATGGACCCGTATTGAAGGCCCGCTCAAACCCCATGCCATCGATGGAAATAAAATTATCAGTAATATTACTAGCCCTAATATTTCAAGCCCAAATCTTTCAAGCTTAAACGCTATTTCGGGCAGAATACCGGTGTTGTTTAACGAGGATGTAACGCTCCACGTCTCTAAACCAAACACTTCGATGCCCTATTACTTCCGCAATGCCGATGCAGACGAGGTGTACTTTATCCACCGCGGGCAAGGCGTCATCGAAACCGATTTTGGCCCCCTGCACTACGAGCCTGGCGACTATCTTGTCCTGCCCCGGGGGACCACTTACAGAATTTCTCCTGAAAGCACAAATAGTTTTTTCTTACTGATTGAATCTTATAGCCGCATTCGCCAACCTGACCGCGGTATGCTCGGTCAGCACGCACTCTATGACCCAGGTGTGATTAAAACCCCCACGCCAGATCCGTCTTTTGCTGCAAAGGATTCTCGTCCAGAATGGGAGCTGAAAATTCAACGCCAAAACCAGCTTACCTCGGTCTTTTATCCCTTCAACCCAATCAATGTGGTCGGTTGGAAGGGGGATCTCACCGTCTGGCAACTCAACGTTCGAGATATCTGCCCAGTCCTTAGCCATAAAGCTCATCTGCCGCCCAGTGTCCACACCACGTTTTTGGCGCGAGGTTTTGTCATTTGCAGTTTTTTACCCCGACCACTCGAAACGGCGCCTGGAGCAGAAAAAGTGCCGTTTTATCACCGTAATATTGATTATGACGAAGTACTGTTCTATCACGATGGAAATTTCTTTAGTCGTGAAGGTATTGATGCCGGGATGTTCACTTTTCACCCCCAGGGAATTCATCACGGTCCGCACCCCGGGGCCGTAGAAGCCAGCAAACACAAAACGGAGACCAATGAAGTGGCCGTGATGGTCGACACGCAAAAACCGCTGCAACTTTCTGAGCAAGCAAAAGCGTGTGAGTGGGATGGTTACGCGATGAGTTGGCAGCCCAAAACTCACTCAAAATAAGGATTATTCTATTATGCAGACTTCCTCATCTTCATATGTCAGCCTGAATCCCACTGAAATTAGTCAAGGGGATATGTATAAGTTACTGATTGGCAGTGTAGTTCCTCGTCCCATTGCCTTTGTGTCAACACAATCCACTGAGGGCAATAATAATCTGGCCCCCTTCAGTTTTTTCAACGCGGTTGCCTCCAACCCGCCTGCGCTTATGTTCAGCATGGCACGGCGCGGCTCTGACGGTGCCAAAAAAGACACCTTAATTAATCTGGAAAACACCGGGGAATGTGTGGTCAATATTGTCAGTGAGGATATTGTCCAAGCCATGAATCAAACTTCGGCAGAATACCCGCCCGAGGTGAGTGAATTTTCGGCCGCCGGACTCACCCCCCTCCCTAGCTTAAGCATAAGGCCACCACGCGTCGCAGAATCTTTGGTCCAGATGGAATGCCGCGTGTTGAATCTCGTCCCCGTCGGTGACGGTAGCATTGGCAGTGCCTGTGTCGCCATTGTCGAAGTGGTTCAGTTTCACTGTGCGGCTCATGCTTATCAAAACGGACGCATTTTAATTGAAGCTCTTAAGCCTGTGGCGCGTCTGGCCGGCAGTAGTTATTGCCCTGTGCGGGAAATTTTTGAGATTGCCAGGCCTGTGATTTAGGACTATCACTCGCTACTAAAAATACCCCAGACAAAAACCCCGCTCCAGAAACTGAAACGGGGTTTTTAAACTTAAGCTAAAACAGCAGCTTACTTGCTGTCTTTGCTCCAGTAGTTGTAGCCAGCTTTCATACCATCAGCCAAGCCTTGAGGTCCACCAGTCAAGATACCCACAGGAATGGCCAAAGCAGTACCGACCAAACCAACAGGCAACATGGCTGGGTTTTCACCGGCTTTGTCATAGGTATTTTCAGCGAATTTCTTTTGTGTATCGGTGATACCGTTGATGCTACCAGTCACCAAACCGAGGCTACCACCCACAACACCAGTGGTGAGGCGGAAAGGCATTTCGAGCAGTTGGTTCAAAGAAGCTGTGGTGCTGCTTTCTGCGAAAGAAGCAACGCCCATTTGAGCAACCACGGTGGCGGCCAACACAACAGCGGCTAATTTAGATTTCAACACGGAGATCTCCTTATTTCCCTATAATACTAACGCTCTATCATGATTGACGTTATATATGATCTTTCAATCGAGACCTATTGTAGATGATTTTCTTGGAGAGGGGAATAAAAAATCCAACAAGTTCCCTTCTTGCTCCATTTAAAACGGATATTGAACAGGCTCTTAGGGCCCCACGTAAGGATAGAAGTCTATCAGTGCATCTCACTTTCTACGGGAATAAGCGGGTTTTACAAGAGGTTAAAAGCCCACAATCCAAAAAAAACAAAGACCCGAATCCGTCTCCCCAAATGAGCAGGAATAAAATTCAGATCTTTGATTTAATTTAAAACCTAATTTTAATTTATGCTGTTAAATCTGGCGAGATTTAGCCCAAACGAATCGCATCAAATTCGAGCGTTTGGGGATGTTTAATCACCAATTGCACCGCTTCAAAGGTGCCGGTAAATTCTAGTTCATTGCCATTGGTGGTGATTTCACTCAC
>CAZZIY010000056.1:8653-10288 GCA_964654525.1 uncultured Vampirovibrionales bacterium
GCCTCGGCGGTCGGGTTACTCGGCTTTTCTGGCGTTTCAACAACATCACTCATCTCAGATCGCATCCTTCTATTGCATAAAACGGTTTCTCTATTTTGCGCTGGACACAGCTAATTGTACAGGGTTGCCAGCAGCAGGAACGCTTCTCGTCGCTTCACCCGCAACAATGGTTGAAACCCTGGGGCTTGGGTTAACTGCGAAGGGCTCAGACCAAAGGCGCGAAGGGGTAAATTCTGTCGGTACGCAAAGGCGACTGCCTTTCGGTAAGGGCGTTGAATCTGAGAGAAGTCCTTCCAATGGCTTAAGGCAAAACTTCGATTGGCCTCCTGCTCAGATGCAGCATCCTCTCCTGTGGGGGACGCCGTCTCCAAAACAGATTCATCCATTGCTTCTACTTCTTGTGATTTCCCGGAAAACTGAACAAACAACCGGCAGAGTTCTTGACGAGTAATAAATTGATCGGGACGGAAGACTTGCTCTCCGCCTTGAGAAAAGCCGTCCATCCAGCCGTTAGCAGCCACAGTTTCTACCACTTTATAGGTGGATCTGTTCTCATTGACATCATTAAAGCTGGGGTTATCATTGTCTACCAACTCCGCATGTTTAAAGGCCACCAGCCACTCGGCCAACTCCACCCGAGTGACAGGGTCATCGGGACGAAACAGTTCGGTTTCAGAGGTGGGCTCTATCATTTTTTTATCCAACGCCCGGTTAATCGCCTCTTTTAGCAAGCGGTTTTCTACCCGGGTGGGGTCTAAGCGGCGAATATCAGGATAGGCATTACTGGCAATGCCAACCTCCTCAATCCCTTCTCCGGGCATGGCCGTATTTTCTTGAGGTGGGGTGGGAATATCAGGAGCAGCGCCACCCAAATCCACGGGTTTACTTTCAAACAGGCCACGGCATCCGCTGAATAGTACCGCTATACTCAACAGAAGCAGAAAAGACCCCAGGAACCTAACGCTATTTCGCCCAGACACTTCGTCGAAATCCTCCATAAAATACACGCAGATAAAACCGTGTAGTAATATCATAGAGTGAACCCCGCAGAAGGGGTAGCTCCAGCCTATTATGTAATTATGCCAATAAGAGAGATCACACCTATGACGACATCGCATTCTGCCCTTGATGAGATTCCCTCGAATTTATACAAGCTCACCGACCCCCTGCAAGCCCGTATTATCGAACACCGAAGGCTGACTGCGGCAGATTCTCCCAATGAAGTCTCTCATATTGTGATTGATATTAAAGGAAGTCGTTTGCGCTATCTCGACGGTCAAAGTATTGGCGTGCTGCCGCCAGGACACGATGAAAACGGCAAACCTCACAAGCTAAGACTTTACTCGATCGCTTCTCCTTCTTACGGAGATGACGGCAAGGGTGAAACAGTGACGATCTGTGTTAAACGTGCGCTCTCTGAAGGGTTTCCCCCCGGTGTCTGCTCCAGCTTCCTCTGCAATTCAAAAGTAGGCGATACGGTATCGATTACCGGCCCTGTCGGAAAATCCTTTTTACTGCCCAATTCGCCCAACGCCAATGTGATTATGATCGGTACTGGCACAGGGATTGCCCCGTTTAGAGCCTTTTTAAAAACACGCTACGAGAAACGCCCCCAAGAAACGGGTCAATTCTGGG
>CAZZIY010000057.1:0-10085 GCA_964654525.1 uncultured Vampirovibrionales bacterium
CGTTTCAGCTCCCAGCAAGGTTCTGGTCTGATTCACCCAAATCATCGCAAGCCCCTGGGGGGGATTTTTAGATTTTTGTGCAGTTTCCGCGTCAACCACAGCCAAACGCTGATGATCTGCCATCACTTGCACCTGGTTGTTTACCATAGACGGCTTAATTTGCCGTGGATTCCCGTCTTCATCCAAAAAACGGTACAGCCGGTGCGCGGTTTCTTTCGCTCTGAGATAGGGGGTCAGGTCATTGAAAGTCGAACGGTAGCGAAGTGCCTCTTTTCCATTGATGAAGACACTGGCCTCGCCCGTATCAGTCGATTTTTTAACCGAAACCAGGACTGGCTTTCCAGAGACGCTGGTTACATAGTCATCCGAAAAGGAACGGACATCGCTCTTTGGGTCAACCACCTCAACGCTATCAAGCATGGGTTGCCTAGAAACTAATGGTTTTTCAACAGTCTTATTATCTGACTTCTTATCTGACTTCTTATCTAGCTTTTTGTCTGGAGCTTTCTTTTCAGGCTGCTTTGCCAGAACTTGGGCCTGTGTTTTAGCAGACTGTTTTTTACCAGGAAGACTCGCTTGTGATTTTTTGATGACAGTTTTTTTGACCGGAGTCTTGCCGTCTAGGGCCGCTGCGTGTGTTGGCGCAACTGAGACTGTCGAGATGAGTAGTACTAACGCAATGAGAACTATAACAGGGAGAACTAAAACAGGGGATATAGATAGAGAAAAATTCGGTTTTAAACTCAAAACTCAGTTCCTTCTGTCAACAATAACGGTTATTTCTGTAAAACTGACGGTGTAAAGGACAATGAAACAGTTCTATCAGAAACAACTTCATTTGCATCAGGACCGCTTTGTGAGCGTTTTAGATACTGAGGACGTCTTACTTTACCCCAAGTCCCTTTTTGACTCAATCCATTATCTCGACGAGGGCAGGTTGTTATTTGTGTGTAAAACCACCATCAAATCCCACGTGTCATCACACTTTTTCGGTTGATACCCCCCTCAAAACGCCCCTTGCGATCTCGTACCGTATGAGCCCGCTCATTTTCAACGGGGTGAGGGTTTTCTCAGTAAGACAGTCGTAGTGTTAATATTTGTAAAGTATTACGATTTGAGTCCCCCCATTATTTTCATTTGAACTGACATGAATAAGCCGGGACGACTCGCTATTCTTGCTATGGCTGATTAGGTAATTGGGGTATATGATTGGGAAGAAGAATAAGATTGAAGGCAGTATGATTGACGGTCACACATCACACTCGGGTTGCTCTCACTCTCACGTCCAGACTCATCAAAGACTCTATTGGACCCTGCTTTTAACAGCCAGCTACGCTGTGGCAGAAGTGGTGGGGGGCTATTTTTCAGGCAGTCTCGCTCTTATCGCCGATAGCGGTCATATGCTAACTGATGCCGCTGCTATTGGGATGGCATTATTTGCCAGTTGGCTGAGCACACACCCGGCAGGACCCCAAAAAACCTATGGCTACCACCGTCTAGAGATCTTGGTCGCCTGTATTAACGGAATGACCCTCACCGCAGTGGCATTTTGGATTGTCTGGGAAGCGTT
This sequence comes from uncultured Vampirovibrionales bacterium, assembly GCA_964654525.1. Taxonomy (GTDB): domain Bacteria; phylum Cyanobacteriota; class Vampirovibrionia; order Vampirovibrionales; family Vampirovibrionaceae; genus JAIEMW01. The sequence continues at coordinate 1,571 of CAZZIY010000057.1, forward strand.
TCAACGCTTCCAGACTGCCAGCTTAATCCAAGCCCCCCTGATGGGAGAAATCGCACTGGGTGGCCTGGTGATCAACCTGATTGCCGTAAAACTGCTTCACAGTGATAGCCAGACCCACCTCACCACTCAGAGCGTGTATCTGCACATTATCGGAGATTTACTGGGATCTATTGGCACTCTGATTGCAGGTGCTGCGATTTATTGCTTCCACTGGAACTGGGCCGATCCCCTTATTAGCCTTATCATTGCAGGGTTAATTTTGTGGAGCACGATACGTTTATTGATCCAAGGTGTTGATATCTTACTGGAAAGCTCTCCCAGTCATATCTCTGTACCTCAAGTCAAATCGGTGATGCTGGCCCAACCGGGTGTTGACAGTGTGCATGATCTCCATGTGTGGACCATCACTTCGGGCAAAGATGCCTTATCCGCCCATGTTTCGGTGTCTGAAGGGACCGCCTACCCAGAAATGCTGACCCGTTTACAAGCAGTGCTTAAGCACGAGTTTGGGTTAAGCCACTTGACGCTTCAGCTAGAGCCTCTGGACTTTGAAGAGGACGAGCTTCACTTCTAAGGGTCCATACCAGCAAGATCGCCAGCACCAAGAGAATGCTCAATGCATTTAACGTGGTCACAATCCCCCAACGGTCACTCAGTCCACCCAGTACAGGCATCAGCAGACCGGCCAGACCAAAACTAGAACCAGAAACGAGTCCTGAAACAACGTTTTGCTGCTTTTTGACCCGCTTCAGTGCCAGCACCAGATTCATAGAAAGTGACATCGAGAGGAGTCCAATCACACAGGTAAACAGAACAAATGCACCGCCTCCAGTAGTATTCAGCATCCATGGCAACAGCACAACCGGGGGAATAAACGACAGCAACAACAGGTTAAACTCTCCCTGTCCGTTCTGAAAGGAATCTGCCCACTGGCCCGCCCACACACTCAATGGTCCTCCCGCCAAGGAAGACAGGGCAATCACCCAACCAATCGTTTCTAGAGGAACCCCCTGTTGACGCCATAAAAAGGGCATAAATGTTGGTAATCCCACCAAAACCAGGGCACGGATCAAACCCATCACAGACAAGATAACGAGAAAACGGATCTCATCAGGCTGCCATGGCTGAGAATGTTTCTGTCTCTCGGAAAGTCTGGGCCTCATCCATAATGTTTCTGAGCGGGTGAGAGTGCCGAACAGCAGCACCGCAAAAACAGCCGTTAAGGCTACCCACCGAAGAGATGCCAACCCAAAATGAGCGGCCAATATTGAAGAGCAGAGTGGACCCAGGGAGAAACCCACCGTACCGCCCGTAAAAAACAAGCCCATCATCAGATTGGGATTGGCCTTACCAAGCCGGTTGGTGGTGCTCATCGCTTGGGGATGAAAGAACCCCACCCCAGCGTAACCAACAAAAATCAACAAAAGCAAGTTCAAAAAGTCCGATTCGCTACTGCTCGAGCCAGTTCCTATAGATCCTATCCAGGGCAGACATAAAGCCCCCAGTACAAGCCCCAACAAAACCGCATTGAGCTTTGGAAAGCGATCGCAACACCACCCGTATATCGGCTGAAAAACAGAAGAGGTTAAACTAGACACCATCAACATCAAGCCCGTTTGAAACAAGGACAAGTGCAAAACGCCGGCGATCAATGGCAAAACGGGGATCATAAACCCCGCAAAAAAATCCGCCATCAGATGACCCAAGCTCAGGCGCAGCATTAATTTTTGTGTTGGTCTCATTAGTTAATTTGCTGGGTACAAATTCGGTTTCGGCCTTCTAACTTTGCTCTATACAGCTCATCATCAGCCAATTTAATCATTTTATCGAATTGAGAAAGACCCTTAGCATCTTTGGCCTGGAAATCCACCTGGCAAACACCTTGGCTGATGGTAACCCGAAGGGAAGGGTCCTCATTAAACTGGAGGTACTCCACCTCTTTTTTGATTTTTTCGGCCACCTGTTGAGACAATGAGGCGTCTTTGGCTGGTAAAATGATTGAAAACTCCTCGCCTCCAAAGCGACAACAAAAACAATTGGCAGGGGTCGCATTTTTAGCCACTTGCGCAACCGCCTTTAATACTTTATCTCCCATCAAGTGGCCATAAGTATCATTCAATTTTTTGAAGTGATCGATGTCCAACATAATGATTGCCAGCTGTCTCTGAGACTTCTTGGCCTTTTCAAACTCATCCCGCACCTTTTCGATAAAGAAGCGCTTATTGTAGACCTCGGTCAACTCATCCGTGATCACCTTGTCCTTCAGGTTGGTGGCCTCTTTGGTTAAATTACGGTAGTCCGCATTCAACTTCATCAGATCCATCGCCCGTTTTTCCAGTGCTTCTTGATAGAGTGCTTGCTTTTTCTTGGTGAACGAAAACTCTATCAAAAGGTTCCAGACAATATTTCTGAAAAAATCAACAATATTATCCAAGTAATTGGCGATCAGCGCCAAAATCGGCACCATCATCAAGGATTTCCAATCAAATATCCCTGCAAAGAGGTTACCAATCCCCCCACCTTGAATCCAGGGTTTAACAGAAGCAGGCCAGGGAAGGCTGACCGTCCATCCCATCAGCTGAATAGAGGGGGTGAGCGGAAAATTATCTGAGTTAATCGGAGCCCAAAGCATTCCCAAAACGTTAAAGGCTTGGGTGAGCGGCCACTCAATCATCTCCGTAGAGAGGTAAATCCAATTAATGAAATCTCGCCAGTCTTTGTATATAGCCAGAGCATTGTCCGCATTACCTTCGAGTGGCAAGGGATCGGCAATCAGCAGACCAAAGCGAATCAGCAGCAGAAAGACTAAGACCGTCACGATGGTTTGTTTTATCTTTTGATACACTGAGAGACCTCTGCCAAGCAAAAAAAAACTGCTACGCCCTTAAAACAAATTGCGAGTGCTCACCGTCTAATATATCTTACGACCACCCCCTAAGGAAAGTTTAGAGGCGCGGCATAAAATCTTTGCAAAACAAGTCCGTCTCCATTAATTATAGGAGTTTTAGGAGAGTATTTCGCTACCAGCAGACTCGATAAAACGCTGAATCGGCTCAGGCTCTTGGGTGTAAACACTATCCAATACTTTGTCAGACCGGTAGCCCAACTGCTCTATTTTTTGCAACTGCGGCAAGACGCCCTGTTTACCTTGCAAGGATTTGCACGCGTCCTCATAGCCACTTGCTAGCGCATTAAAGGCTTTGCGCAGGGAGAAAAACCGAGTTAGAAATAGAACCAGGCGCTTATGGAGCTCTTTGCCCAACTGCTCCATCTCTTTAGCATACTCATTGAGGGTGACTTGTCGCCAACCATCCGCTACCACTTTCAGAAGAGTCATCAAAATAATGGGTGTGGCCAAAATCACCCCTTTACGAAAAGCCTCTTCAGACAGCGTGGGATTATAGAGCAATGCCTCTTCCAACATGGATTCTGTTGGCAGATACAGCACAACAAAATCAACAACACTGCCCAAATTACGGTGGTAGGCCTTGTCACTGAGAGAATTAATTTCCTTCAAGAGTGCTTCATAATGAGCCTTACGATGCTTTTCCTGCTCTTCTGGGCTGTCTGTTTGACGCAATCGCTGAAGATCGATCAGGATGGTTTTGGCATCGACAAAAAGCTTATGTCCATTTGGCAAGTTGACGGTAATATCTGGCCGCAAACCTCTGTCTGACTGCTGGGTGTCATAATCAATCCCTTCTCGCAGCCCGGAGAGATGCAGAATATTTTCCAGCTGGAATTCGCCCCAATCCCCCCGACCCTTACTGTTGCTCAGCGCATCGGTGAGGTTTTGATTGGCCTTTTTAAATTCTTGGGTGTGTTTGATCAGCTCCGTAATTTGGGTCTTTAACGTGGTGGTCTCTTGCTGATACTCGGTTTCAATTTCTTTGATCCGCTTTTGATAGGCCTCTATCATCTCAGACACCGGTTTAACGGAGGCTGCAAAAGATTCTTGGAACGATTTATTGCGCTGTTCCGCCTGCAGCTGAGTCATCTCGGTAAGCTGTTTAAGGTGTGCGCTCAGCGTCTCTTGCCCAACGGCCTTAAACACATCGCGAAGTTCAGCTTCTTGAGATTTGGCTTGCCCCAATAAGGTTTCTGCTTCCACTTTGGCGGTAAGCAGATCTTTATTTTCGGCCTCAAGCCGTTGTACTTGCTCTTGAAGAAACGCTAACTCTTTATCCAGATTAGGATTGGGGACATCTTGTTTGAAAGCCCCCCGAAGGAACCAGCCGGCAAAACCCCCGGCAAAAACCCCAAAGATCAGGGCGAAAACAGCAGTAAACTCCAGGCCTGAAAACAACATGTGGTGCAGTGTGTCCTATTACCTCAGCCAAAACACACACTGTAACAGATTACGGCTTATAATGATACTGCCATTGCTTGGTTGCTTTGCACTGTTTACAAAGGGCGAACTGATTCATAAACATTAAGTCTGCAACAAATTGTTGTTTCGCCCCGTTCACTGTAGCCACAATCAACACGTCCTGGTGCTCGTTCAACTGAACATCAACACTGCCCGCAAAATCAGGGTGAAGCATCAGCTCAAACTCACCAGAACCGCAGGCCTTACACAGAAACATAGATTGCTTCACGCCCTCTTCTTTCAGCGTCACACGACTCAATGTGTCTGAATGGTAATCGATCATGATGGTATCGTCACTCCCCTGTTCAGCATTTTTTTCGCAGACATTGGCTTGCCTGTTATTCCCCATCTAATACTAAATCACATTCACAATTACTAAATCACATCCACAATCTGCTCACTCGCAGAAAGGCAGTCAATCGATCTCACTTAAAGACGATCATACTTAAGATATTCCCACACAGTCATCTTAACTGAAGACAGTTCTTTTTATAACAAAATCACGTGATGATTCCAAGCCCCTGTATTAAACTATGGTTACAGAACAGAAACATGGCATCTATATGACAGGAACACGACCGTCACCTCTGCCAAAAATGCGATTGGCTCTGTTGGGTTCTACAGGGTCGATTGGCCAGCAAACATTGGATATTATTCGGGCTTTTCCCGATCGTTTTGAGGTGGTTGCCCTTTCTGCTGCAAAACAGTCCAAGCTTCTCTATCAGCAGTGCTTAGAATTTAAACCCAAGCGGGTATGTCTCTCTGAACTCACTGCGGCTGAAGAGCTAAACGCCTTAAGACAGCCTGGTTATTGGAACGGTGATGTTTTTTCTGGAGAAACGGGTTTATGCGATCTCATCACCCCAGACGATATCGACGTGGTGGTCATCGGCATTGTCGGGATTAAAGGCCTTTTTCCGACACTGGCCGCATTGCAATCCGGGAAAAAAGTGTTTACTGCCAATAAAGAAACCTTTGTTGCCGCTGGTCACCTCGTAGAGCCCTATTTACAGCAAATTATTCCCTTAGACAGTGAGCATTCTGCGATTCACCAGTGTTTGTTCTCGCAAAATTCAGAAGCCTATCACCCAGACAAATCCTTATTCCCCCACCCACACCAGGCCAAAAAAAACATCCAACGCTTGATTTTAACCGCATCTGGGGGACCTTTTCGAGATTATCCTTTGTCCAACTGGGATAAAATCACTAAGGCGGAAGCACTCAAGCACCCCAACTGGGTGATGGGCCCTAAAGTGACTATAGACTCTGCCACCCTAATGAATAAGGGCTTAGAGGTAATCGAAGCTCACTGGCTGTACGGCCTGCCTTACGAGCAGATTCAAGTCTTAATCCACCCACAAAGTATTGTCCACAGCGCAGTCGAAATGGTAGATGGTTCAGTTCTTGCCCAAATGGGAGCCCCAGACATGAAAGGCCCCATTCTATACGCGTTAAGTTACCCTAATCGGTGGGAAACCCCATTTCAATCGACCAAACTTGATTTTACACAGTTAAGCCAACTACAATTCAATCTGCCAGACCTCACACGGTTTCCGTGCCTAGCGCTCGCCTATCATGCAGGCACTTTAGGCCCTGTAGGAACCACCATTCTCAATGCGGCCAATGAAGTGGTGGTGGATGCCTTTCTCAATGAGCAGCTACCCTTTACCGCAATCCCGTTTCTCATTGAAAACACGCTCAAACAATTTGAATCGGATAATACTGGCTTTAAAGCCGAAAAAAAATCCTTACCGTCATTGGCAGAGATTCAGCACTGGGATAGCTGGTCGCGGCGAAGCACCCAAGAGGTGATGTCCAATTTAGCCTGCAAACTCTGAGGCAAAATCACGGGGGCTGGCCGTTAAAATTTCCACCCGAAGATAGGGCTCTTTGGGGGTACCTGCTCCCAATCTTACAGCGTAAAGCACGCCAATATCCTGTTTACTGTCCACTCTGTCAGCAACTGCTGTCGGTAAGTCCAACAGCGCTCTGTATACTGCGTAAGAGTCTCGGGTCTCATCAAAATCAGCAAAACTCCGGTCAAGAAACACCCGTAACTTCTTGGGTTGTTCTCCAACAGCTGGCCGTTCTAGAAAGCCCAATCGCTTTTTGTCAAAACCGGCAGACTCTAATTTAAGTTTAACCTGGGTTTTCAATGGCAACGCTCTGGGAGAAGGAATTTTATTGGGGTCTTTAGCAGCAAAATGAACGCTATCGTGCTGAAACGAGCCAGCAGCAGAGCGAGTACAGGGAGTGCTGTGTTTTCTCACACTCACGAAAGGGTTCAAAAACATAAAAGAAGCGAGTCCTTATTTTGATTATTTTTGATTTTGCATTGTATTTGCGTCCATTGTAACAGAGGGAAGTCCCGGTACCAAGTTCACTTCACCCAGTGTGACAGAATGCAACACAAGCCTTGGGGAGGACCCCTCCTTTTTGCTAAGCTTACGGTATGACACAAGTAGAGACCTACATTCCCCTGTACCGCAAGTACCGCCCGCAGTCTTTTGCAGACTTAGCGGGGCAAGGCCCTATCTCACAAACACTCAGCAACGCCATTGAAATGAATAAAGTGGCCCATGCCTACCTATTTTGCGGGCCACGAGGGACAGGAAAAACCTCTACGGCGAGAATTTTTGCCAAATCACTAAACTGCGAATCAGGCCCCACGGCAAACCCTTGCCAAACTTGCCCGAGTTGCATCAGCATCACCCAAGGCAACGCCCTGGATGTGATCGAGTTTGATGCGGCCAGCAACAATAGCGTCAATGATGCACGAGAGTTGATAGAGAACTGTCAGTTTGCCTCTCTCTCTGGGAAATACAAAATCTATATCATCGATGAAGTCCATATGCTGAGCAATTCCGCATTTAACGCGCTGCTAAAAACGCTGGAAGAGCCTCCCAGCAACGTCATTTTTATTTTTGCTACCACTGAGGCGCATAAGGTGCTTCCCACGATTATTAGCCGCTGCCAGCGCTTTGATTTTAACCGAATTACGGTGGAAGACATCACCACGTGTTTAGTCCGTATCGCAGAAGCAGAATCCATTCGTATTGCTCCTGAAGCGCTTCTCGCCATTGCCCGACATGCCAAAGGCGGTATGCGTGATGCCGTAGGACTTTTGGATCAAGTTTCTGTGATAGCCCGGGCCACACCGGGACACATCATTGACCGTGAAGATGTCAACCGCTTTATTGGTGCTCTCGGCGATGATGTTTTAATTTCTTTGGTCAATGCCATTGCCGATCGAGACGGTACTAAAATTCTAGAGCTTATGGCCACACTGCTCAATCTGGGTGTAGAACCCTTGCAATGTCTGAAAGAGTTGAGTGTGTATTTCAGACATCTCTTTTTGGTCAAGAGCTGTCAGCAAAGTCCCGCAAGCGAACTAGAACGCATTGGCACGGTTCTTGGCATTCCGGATGAATTGATCCCTGAGCTGACACAGCAGGCAGAAAAATTCGACATAGAAGAACTGCCCCAAGCACTTCATCAACTAGCGGCCTTGGAAAAGCAGCTGCGCCAAAGCCAGAATCCACAGATCTGGCTAGAAATTGGTCTTCTCGAATTGGCTTTTCGTGAATCGATCCACGCCACACGCGATCTTCTCGCCCGAATTACCGCCCTGGAAGAGGCTCTTAATAACAGTCCCAAGGCCAGTAGTCACGCCAGGCCTCAGCAAAATTATCCAGCTACCCCCAAGCAGCCGCAAGCAGCATCCAGACCCCAAGCCACACCCCGGCTGCAAGAAGTAGCCCCTGCCCAGACAGAAGCGCCTCCTAATCATCATCAACAACAGCAATATCCACAAACTAGCCAAGCGACCGTTTCTCCAGCGTTTGCTAGCGTCCCAGATTGGCAGGAAGTGTGCCGTTTAATCGCCAGCCCTCCGGTTAAGTCCCTTGTCAGTCAACATACACATCTAATCGAATGGACGCCGTCCCAAATCACGCTGGGCTGTACCAGTGAACCTAACCTCAAGCTGATCAATGAACCCAAACGGATGCTGCATTTGAAAAAAGCCGTCGAACAATTTATGGGCCATCCCGTGGAAATTCATCTGAAACTGGTCAAGCCGGGTGCCGTCTCCGTTCAAGCTCAGGCTGAGGTACAACCCCAAGTTCAATCATCTAGTCCAGAACA
>CAZZIY010000058.1:0-9992 GCA_964654525.1 uncultured Vampirovibrionales bacterium
GGAAGCCATGCGGATGATCCACGCCGCCCGAGCCCATGGTCTCAAAATTATGCTAGGCTGCTTTTCTGAATCGCTGGTCTCGATTTCTGGCTTTGCCCAACTCGCCCCCCTGGTCGATTACTGCGATCTCGACGGTTGCCTGCTGGTGAGCCAAGATCCCTTTCAGCAGCAAAAAACACGATCCGCACCAGCGCTGCAGTTTCATGGCTCCGTGATGCAACTCTCCTCGCTACCCGGCATTGGGATTCCAGACAATCCAGTGTTTGCATAAATTTCGCGTTTGCCTATCAAACAAACGCCGTGTGTAGTAGACTGTTGCCAAGCGTTGTCATTTTGTTACTGCACAGCGAAGTTCAGCCAATGGAGATGTGTGCTCCCAATGGAGATATGTGCTCAATGAACCCAACTTCTATATCCCCCTCTCTATTCACCCAGACACGAATCAGCCAGACACGAATCAGCCAAACACGAAACCCTCAATTTCAAGGTTATCAAATCGTGGTGGGGAAAGAAAAGCAGCTCAACTCTCTTGAAGCCAAACTGCGAAAACTATCGGCCGAGCAAGGCTTTCAATTAGCACTGGATAAAACGGCCATTACTTCCTCAGCAACCCTTGCAACAAGTAGCACCCCAAAACCCACCAGCCTTGCCTCTATTCTCAAACAAGTGGTCGCTCTGGCCAAACAAAGCACAGAAGCGTTAAAACCCAAACCTGCCAGCGCTCCAGAAGCCACAACTAGTTCAACTGCAAGCCCTACCCCTAAGCTAAATACCGTCACCACCCCAGAGGCAGAAGCTCTGAATAGCACGGTACTGGCAGCAATTTCAGAACTGATCAAAGATTTTTCCGGCCTGTCCGTCAAACCCGACGATCTCAAAAAATGGGGCGAACCTGGTGGCCCCCAAATGATGCCCCAAGTAATGATAGTGTATACCGGCGAAGATGCAACGGCGTACGAAAATAACCAAGCCGTTTTAATTCCTATCTTAAAAGCCATCAGTGCCGGTCTCACCAAGGCCAGCGAGCTGTTTGCAGAATATGTTGGAAAACTCAATGAAGCGCTTGGAGTAACAGACCCGCGTCGCAAGGAGTTAATCCCTCGCCTGTTCAAAGGTGCATTGAAGGAGGCACTTCCCACCCTGATTGCAGCACTGCCCCCAGAACTGCAAGATATTGATGCCCTCAGCACCAAACTGGAAGCACTCCAAAAGGACCCAGAATTTGAAAAAGCCTTACAAGTGATTCTAAAGGGAGAAAGCATCCCTGCAGAGGCCCCCGCCAGCCTCACCCCAGAGCAAGTGAGAGCCCAAGTATCAGCAGTGCTAACTCTGGCTGCCGGTAAATTGGGACTCCCTGAAGCCTATGCTACAGCCCTTGAAACCAGCTTGTCAGGCCCACTCAACATCGCAGGTGATCTCTTACAAGCAGCCAAAGACCCCATCACACTGCCCAACTTATTAAAAAACAGACCTCGCCCGGTCACTGTTCCCAGCATGTATATGGCCTTAAAAAAACCGGTCGTCACAGCCAAAGGTGCCCCTCTCGTCTCCACCAAACCCATTCGACTTAATTTAGAGGCCTTATTAACCGTCATCGGGGGCGCTTTAAAAGCAGGCCGAGATGCCAGCCAAAATTACGGGATTAAACTTTCTTTTAAGCCAAAGGCAACACCGTACCCACCCCAAGTGCTCCGGCTAGCAAGTCAATTAGGGATCGCACCAGCCGAAGCTGCCAAGCTATTTGACCCTGGATTTTTACGGGCGCTGAAATAGAAACTAGAGACCGTAAAGGTAATAGAGCAAGGTACGTACGCCTACCCCAGTCGCCCCTTTGGGAACTTCGGGGAGATCTTTGCTGGTGTATGCTGGGCCTGCAATATCCAGGTGGGCCCAAGCCCGGTTGTCTTCAATAAATTCTTTTAAAAACATCCCCGCAGCCGATGTACCGGCCTCACCGCCGGATCCCGCATTGATAAGATCGGCCACATCACTTTTCAGTGCATCTTTATACTCATCGTAAAGCGGGAGTTGCCAGTATTTTTCGCCGGCCTTATCGCCCGCTTCTCGCAATTTATCGATCAGGTCTTGTCCAGTGCCCAGAATACCTGAGGCCACTTTCCCAAGAGCCACCACACAGGCTCCCGTCAGTGTGGCCAGATCAATAATCTCATCCGGCTGAACCTCTTTTTGGGCATAGGTGAGCGCGTCACACAGGATTAAACGCCCTTCAGCATCCGTGTTATTCACCTCAATCGTCTTGCCTTTCATCGAGGTCACAATATCGCCTGGCCGACTGGAATGGGCACTGGGCATGTTTTCGCACGTGGGCACAAACACATCCACCTGGATGTCCAATTGCCCCAGTTCTGCAATAGCCCGAATAGTACACAGAGCCGCAGCGGCGCCGGCCATGTCCATCTTCATCAGCTCCATGCTTTTGGCAGGTTTTAAGGACAGTCCACCACTGTCAAAGGTAATGCCCTTACCCACAATGGCCACCCGTTTGCGCGGGCTCTTGGGTTTATACGATAGGTGAATCAAGAAAGGCGGCTCATCACTCCCACGGGCCACCAGATGAAAAGCCCCCATGCCTAGTTTTTGAATATCTTTCATCTCCAAAATTTTACACTGTAGGCCTTTAATGGCTTTGGCCTGATCCCGCAAAAAAGTGGGCGTAATGTGATTGGGAGAATCAAACACCCAGTCGCGAGCTGTATTGACATTGCGGGCAATCACTCCCCCCCAGCGAATGCCTTCCTGAATGGCATCAATCTTGTTCTCATCTTGTTCCACAATAGTGACCGTCTGGATTTCGACCGGGGTTTTGGGAGGCTTTCCATCCGCGTCTCCCTCTGGAGAGACAGGAGTGGATCCGGAATCGCTCAAAGCGTTTGACCGTGTTTTGTGTTTGGTGAATCTATACGACCCCAGCAAAACCCCTTCCGTCAGTAAGCGGGCTGCTTCTGATGGGTTGAACCCACCGATACCGGCGCCATGTAAAATGGTGGCGACTGTTTCGATTTTTAAGCGCATGCAGGCCCGAATCGCGGCGGCAGACGCACGGCGCAATGCCTGACTGTTTAGATCCTTTGCCTTGCCCAAGCCCACCAAAACAACATAACGGGCACAGAGCAACTGATGGGTGTGAATAATAAAGGTTTCACCCAATTTTCCAGAAAAACGTTCACTCACTTCCAACTCGCGGGTGATGGCACCTTTTAGCGCCTTATCCACGGCTGCCGTCGCGCCTCCTGGCTTTAAGACGCCTTCAAACAAATTCACCACTAAGACATCGGCATCAAATTGCACAATATCCTCTGGCACCACGGTCAATGTTAAAAGTGGGGATGGGGTCATAATAGTGTCTCCTTGAGGCATCTCCTTGGGATTAGTTCCTTGCATGATACCGTGCCTGAAAAAAACTGTCTTGATTTATAGCAGTGAAGCAATGATTGACATATCCACTGTAATATAGGCACTTGTTTCGTGCGTGTAAGTGACATGTCCTGGATAAGAGTCAGGAATTTTTCGCACATACTTCACTGGCGCGTACACCACAGGAACATGGGTTCCTGATCGCCCCTCGCTAAAATACACAGCCAAATTAAGCGCTTCTAATAGGGTCTGTGGGTTCGTTTTTTCCAGAAAATCACTGGGTTGTCTTTCTTTTTGCAATTGTACCACCACGTGTGAGCCAGGCATATTTTGGACATGGACCCACCAATGATAGGGAGCGGCCTCTTGCGACAATAATTTGGCGTTTCCCTGCCCTGATCTCCCCACAAGAATCGGGATCCCTTCAGAACTAAGCAGCCGTAAAATACCGGAAGTGTGACCCGTTTTAGACTGATTTTTTTTTGACGTTTTACTGGGCAGGGCAGACGTGCGCTTAACCCCTTCTAGCATATCCACTTCATCACGTATCGCAATTAAGGCCTCCAGTGTTTCTGCTTGAGCGACCCAGAGCCGGTTTTCTTGCAGGTACAGTTGAACCGATTCCAGTTGGTGTCGTTGCGTCAGGGCATGGGTCCGGCGGGCACGTTCTTTTTTGGCCCGCTGGAAAAAACGGGCAGCCACATCTGCCCAACTGGTAGCAGTGACGCAATTAGGAGGAACCGTAAACGAAAAAACACCCTCGCTGTATGGGTCATTCACAGAAACCACTTCTCCAGCCAGTCGTGCGGGCTCTATCTCGGGTAGTGCGCCAGGAATATTCATCCAGCTGAGTATTTTTTGGCCTGTTTCCGTCTGGCTTTCAAGCAAACCAGAGTCATCCGCTCGGAGTTCTAGCAACCGCGTTTCAATCCGACTGAGTGCTTTTGTGAGCGATTCCAATAAACTTTTTTTCAGCCGACTAACGGTAGCTAGCGTTAGATAAGCTTCTGCATAAGTTCTAAACATCTGAGATACCGTTTCATAGAGAAGCGTCTGGCAATTTTCAGACAAATCTACCTGATTTTGTAATTGATTTTGGGATCGCAACAGTCCATAACTCAGCGGCATTGAACCCTCAAACACCGTATACGGCTTAAAGTATTCGGCCAATAGATTCTGATGGATATCACGCGCCTGTAAAGACACCAAACATTGGTATAAAGCGGCAAAATCGCCTCGGGTAATTTCACTCACTCGGGTCAACAGCCGGTTACCCAAGCCCCAGTAAGTTCTGCCCAACAGTGCGGCAATTTCATCGGGCGATTCTGCTGAGTACTGTCTAAGCAGGTCACAGAACTGTGCTTCACTGGTATCCACCAATCGGCTTTTCCCACGGGGCCTGGGAGGCGGGATATAGGGCAAGCCCGCAGCCACCTCTCGAAACCGACTCATCTTGGCACTTACCGTATGAGCGACTCCTAGCATTCTGGGGGATACTGGTTCTGTAATGTCCACCAGTATCATGTTGGTTTGCTTTCCCATCAATTCCAGCGACAACACGTAGGTGACCGCCTGTCCCAGCTCATTAAAATGCTCAAAACGGAGATCCAGCACCCGCTCATCTGGGTGGCTCTTGATATAAGAAAGTTTTGCTCCTTGTAAAGCTTTTCGCAGCTGCATACAAAACCCTGTGGGGCGTTCAAAAGGGTCTACTATCCACTGGTATAAAGACTGAGACCGGGTTAAAAAGCAACACGGCGAGACGGGACTGAGTTGAATATAGAATCTGTCAGGCTGTCCGGCAGAAAGCGCCCCACCCCAGAACTGGATCACAAATTCTGTCCGGGTGAGGTGCTGGATTTTACTGACACGCGTACCTGCCAGTTGCTGATTCAACTCTTCGGCCAGAAAGGCCAGCGTCACCGCATCCAGTGCTTGAAAAACTGGCGCCTGAGAAAAAGGCGAATGAGGAGAGGCGCTAAGGGCAGTGGTCATCGTCAGTCTTCGATGATATTAAGTGTTTGCACGGGCCAAAAGGGATGTGGTGGAGCGACCCGCAACTGTTGGGACAAACACCAACCGTGTCCCGAGAGCTTGCAATGCCTTGGCCTCTGGTAGGGTGTTGTGATCATAGTCCCCACCTTTCACATGCACATCTGGATGAAGTTTTACAAGCCACTGTTCAGGACTCTGGGCATCAAATACACAAACATAATCAACACAAGCGAGCCCAGCCAGTATTTCTGCTCTGTCTGACTCTGTGTTGATAGGCCGTGAGGGCCCTTTTAAGGTGCTCACCGAAGCATCACTATTCACAAGCACAATTAATCTATCCCCGCTCTGCCTGGCGGCTTGCAGATAACGCAAGTGCCCTACATGCAGAAGGTCAAAACAGCCGTTGGTGGTGACGACTTGCCTACCTGCAAGAGCACAAGCTTCTCGCTCTTTCAGCAAGTCGTCAAAAGAAACAACGCGTCCCATCTCAGCCCTGGGTTATTGCCCAGGGGCCGGAACTGCACCAGCTGGTGGTGGTGCTTGCCCAGGTCCTTGTGGAGCACCTTGAGGACCACCCATTTGCGGTCCACCTGGCATTTTGGGTTTGTATTTGTCTTCAATCTCAATTTTGGCAATTTTTTTCTTTTCAGCCATCCAGGTTTGTAGCACTTGTTGGCGCTTACTGGACTGTACCATGGAGACAATATCTTTTTTGACGGCATCAAAGCTTTGTTTGTGAGCTTTCATCACATCAGTCACTTCAATAATATGAAACCCAAATTGGCTTTCCAGCACATTGGGATAAAGCCCGCCAACCTTGGTCTTTTTGGCTGCGGCCCAAAAGACAGGGTCAATAAAGCGTTGTTCAACGAAGTTAAGGTCTCCACCTTTGGATCCAGAGCCGGGATCTTCTGAGTATTTTTTGGCCAGATTGGCAAAATCAGACGGATTAGCCTGAACTTCTTTCAAAACCTTTTCTGCCAGTGCGCGTTTTTCTTGACGCACTTTTTCAATCTCTTTTTGCGCCTCAGCGTCAGTGAGCTTAGGATTTTTCTCCTGCAAAGATTTTTTCAATTCAGGTTCAACCACTTTAAACAGGATATGACTGGCCTTGATCCGCTCCGGCACATCAAATTCAGTGGGATGAGAAGCAAAATACCGCTCCGCCTCAGCATCACTCACTACCAATTGAGAGGCACCTTGTTTGTCGACAAACTTTTGGACCAACAACTCCATCCGCAGGGCTTTGTCAAAGTCCGCTTCTGTCACATCATTCTGTTTTAGAATGGCGAGAAACCCGTCACGACTGCCCATTTTCTTAATCTGCTCATCTTTAAATTTAGCCACATCCGTGTCGGCCACGACCACGCCTAGTTTTTGAGCGTCATTTTTAATCAGGGTGGTAAAAATAAGCTTATTAAGTGCCATTTGACCAAGCACTTCTTTGATCATAGGGTTATCTGCTTCAGATCCACCCTTGCTGTCACTGTTTTTTTTCTGCAGGTCGATGTGCATCATTTTGGCAAATTGCGCGGTGGCCTCATCGTATTCACCCTTGGTAATCACGGTCCCGTCGACGGTGGCTACTTTTTCTTGCAGCAGGGCACACCCTCCCAGAAGCAATGTGGCTGCTAATGTGACCGTAAAAAACAGTTTTTTCGCCTTAGCCTTATTAGTTGAAGTATGTGCCGTCATCATCTAGAGGGGTCCTTCCAAAATCGATTGATTGAGCATTCACTGATTAAAAATAGAAAGATTGAAAAATAGAAAGATTGAAAATAGAAATCGGTTATCTGGTCAAATTTTAAAGGTCTCCAATTATTCGGGCCCTTGGTTTTTTGACCCATGAGCTGGATGATATTCAGATGATATTCATCTGTCATCTCATCGGTATCAGGGGGCATTATAACGAGAGCGGACTTTATAATAAAGGAGTGATGATCTCGTCTCAACTTTTGATCTGTTTTCAAGAAGCTTCTGTCCTGTTCTTGGAGTACCTTGATGTCCACAAGAACGTATCTCGTCATACTCTTCGGGCCTATACCCGAGACCTTCAAGAGTTTACGGCCTGGTTGGAAAACCATATCGAATCTACAGAAACAGAAGCTAGCAGCTCCCCGGAATTAACCCACCCACAAGCGCTATCGAGCTTTTTTAGAGAGCTGCCTAATCGCTACAGCGTGTTTCTCTCTGCCCGTGGACATGCCAGAACTACCGTGGCAAGAAAACTCTCTTGCACGCAGACGTTCTTTAAGTTCATCACCAAGGAGCGCCTCTTAGAGAGTATTAATACCTCTCAACAAGGAGATATTCCAAAACTACCCCTGTCGTTTCACCGGCCTAAACAGCCCAAACAACTCCCTCATTTTCTCACACAATCTGAAGTCGCTCAATTACTCAATGCCTGCGCTAGGGTCCAGGATGATAGCGCGCTATCATTCTTTCCACATCGAAATCGGGCAATTATTCATACCCTATTTGCCTCTGGCATCCGTGTTAGTGAACTCACTCAACTCAACTGGCAAGATTTAGATTGGGCCCTGGGTGAGCTTAGAGTGCTTGGCAAGGGTCAACGAGAACGCATTGCCTTTATGAGCGATGCAGCGCTGAGAGATCTCAGACGATATCAAGCCCTCAGCCCCCACACACAAGCTAACGATCCCATCTTTTTAAACCGAGACGGTATGAGACTCACCCCCAGAAGTGTGGCACGACTCATCAATCAAGTGGGTGAGCAGGCAGGTCTAAGTAAAAAGCTGCATCCTCACCTGTTCCGCCACAGCTTTGCAACATTCTTACTTAATAACGGGGTGGACCTTCGAGCCGTGCAAGAATTACTTGGACACGTTAGTATACGAAGTACGCAAATCTATACCCATGTCACCACAGAACG
Source organism: uncultured Vampirovibrionales bacterium (assembly GCA_964654525.1). Taxonomy (GTDB): domain Bacteria; phylum Cyanobacteriota; class Vampirovibrionia; order Vampirovibrionales; family Vampirovibrionaceae; genus JAIEMW01. The sequence goes on from CAZZIY010000058.1 coordinate 8,264, forward strand.
GCTTCGTAAAGCCTATCTCTCAGCCCATCCTCGAGCGCAATCACAAGATTTAAAAAACTAGAAAGCCCCTCCCTCTCCATGCAAAGGCTAACAGCACACTGGTTAAAGGAACACGCAATAGAACTCGTCGTGTTTTTTAGCTTTGGATTGTTATTCACCTTCAATGTGAGCGAGTTTAGTCTGTTTGAACACCGAGAAGAAATTTATTATTTTCTGAACGCACAGGCGCTCAATGCTCACCACACGGAAGGTTCTAGTTTTTCTTTGATGCCTCCCATGCTCAGTTGGATATTGTCTTGGATATTTTGGGTATTTGGTGCTTCGCTCACCAGTGCACACGCGTTTTCATGGCTAATCGCAATGCTGACGCTCATCATCACCTATTTGCTCTCTCAGCACCTGTTTCAACAAAAGGAGGTTTCTCAGTTAAGTTCCCTCATTTTAGGCACCAGTCTGGGATTCTTCAAAACAACACAACTCACCCAAACAGACGCACTCTGTACTTTATGGATAGTTGTATTTTACGGAGTGTTTTTACTCTGGCAAGAAAATGCTCACAGAATCAGGAGTTTCCAAGGAGAGTCAAAAGCTTATATCAGGCTTCTCGGTGGACTCACTGGAATCATCGGGTTGACCAAAGGCTTTTTTAGCATCCTTCCGCTCGGGCTGTATCTGCTAAATAAACCCATTACCAAGGGCCGCACACCGTTTTGGTGGGATTTTTGTATCACATTATTCGTAATGATACTTCCTCTAACATTATTTATTTCACCTGCTTTATTTTATAAGCTCATATTTCCGTTTGGCTGGGACGTCGCTTCGATTGATTATGGGGTAATAAAAACCGTATTATTTGCCGGCGTGCCGTGGTGGTTATTCTTTCTGGCCGGGGCACTTTCCTGCTGGATGCAACGCACGCCTCATATTAAAAACCCTCATGATGAAACACAACGGCGTCGTCTCCTGAAGTTTTGCCTCTGGTTAGTTCTCTGGCATGGGTTGTTTCCCTTTGCCTTTCTCCCATTTTTTTCAATATTCACCGCCCATTATCTCAAAGCGATGAGCAAAGAGACAAAAGGCTCAGGTCTGTTTCGGGTGGCAGTGGAGAGCACTGTTGTTATCTTAATGAGTTGTGCACTGGTCTTTGTCGCTGAGATTTTTCAAGTACTCCCAGATGGTTATCCAGGTGCACTTTGGAACCTACCAGGCAATGCCACACTTTCAGACATTCATCTGGGTGAGCACTTAATCACCCTACCCTTTACGATTCCTATCTGGAAATTGTGGCTATCCCCGCTACCCATTATCCTACTTTTGGGTGGGGTTTTAACCTACATGATGCTGATTCAGTACCGAACCCAATTTATAGCAGAAGCGCTGGCGATCAGCATGATGCTTGCCCTACTTTGCTATAACACGATCACAGCGCCTGTGTTAAGACGTTCTGTTTGTACTGATTTTTATAAGACCATTACACAGGTTGAACAACAGTATCCCCATCAATTAGCATCCACTTCGATTTACGGTAGCGATCCTCGAACAGCCAATCAGCGGCTCAAACTAAAGTTTCTGCTTCAATCTAATTCTCAAAACACAGCGGTTCAACACAACTTAGAGAATAAGGCCGCCTTATTCTCACGGTTTCTCACATGGCAAAAGCACCCAGCACTGAATCAAATTAATTTGGTTTTGCTGGATGAAAAAGCCTATTTTCAATTACCCGCAGACT
>CAZZIY010000059.1:0-9870 GCA_964654525.1 uncultured Vampirovibrionales bacterium
TGACATGATATGAAGGTTCACACCAAAATAAGGCCAAAGAGGTTGCTTAATTGCCCCGGATAGGGCTGCCTGGACACGGCTTATCACGCCATTCTATCACGCCAGCTGCATGGGATCTTTCTACAATGTCTATTCGGATTGATTATTACGATTGCGTTGACAACTTGATGTGAGGATATTTTTTTGAAATAATCTGTCACTTGTTAATGAATTAAACTCTTGCGACCTGTTTCCCCCCATTGCAATTAAGGAAGTCCAGAAGTTATGCCAGTTCCCAAGAAGCGCGTCGGCCATTCCGAGCAAGCTCATAGAAGATCCAACTGGAAAGCAACAGTTCCGACCATGTCGGTCTGTCCCAACTGTGGTGCCGCCACATTAGCACACACTATGTGTGGGGTTTGTGGTTTCTACAAAGACCGTGTCGTTAAAGAACGCGCGCTTGCCACTGCCGGACAGGACCACCACGATCACGATCATGACCACGAGGGTCACGATCACGACTAGGCAACAAGGTTATTTTGCCCCGTGAGTCTTGAAGCTGCTCCGCATAGTCCACAAACCACTCCAGACATTCCTCAGGACGTCTTGGTTGATTCCTCAATGGTATGGATTGCCGTTGATGCAATGGGAGGGGATCATGCCCCAGAGGCGATTGTCAAAGGCGCGGTTCTGGGTGCTCGCTTATACAAAGTGGGCATTCGTCTGGTTGGTGATCCAGAACAAATTCGCCCCCTATTGAGTGATTTAGACACGCAAGGGCTCTCTATTGACGTAGTTGAAGCCAAAGACGTGATCCAGATGGATGAATCCCCTGCGACTGCTTTGAGGAAAAAAAAGGATGCCTCTATTGTGGTCACAGCCAAACAAGTGTCTTCTGGCAAGGCGCAAGGCATGATCGCGGCTGGTAGTACAGGTGCAGCCATGGGTGCAGCCTTGCTCTATATTGGTCGAATCCATGGGGTTGATCGACCCGCGATTGGGGTGACATTGCCTACGCTGAATACCCCTTGTTTGTTGATTGACGGCGGAGCCAACGCTGATTGTATTCCTGAAATGCTCTTGCAATTTGCCCGAATGGGATCAGTCTTTATGCATAATGTGTATCAGCAAGAAAAGCCACGTGTGGGTCTGTTGAATATTGGGGAAGAAGCGGGTAAGGGTAACGCCTTTGTTAATTCAGCTTTTAAACTTCTCGAAAACGACCATAGTATCCATTTTATCGGCAATATTGAAGGTCGTGATCTCTTTGCAGGCACTGTGGATGTTGCTGTTTGCGATGGGTTTACTGGCAATGTTGCGATTAAATCTGCTGAAGGCGTGGTAAAGATGTTTGGTTCTTTCCTCAAGCAAGAGCTAAAAAGAAATATTACCTCACAGGCAGGAGCTCTTCTGGCAAAAAGTGCTTTTGACCGGGCAAAACAGCATGTCGATCATGAAGTATTTGGCGGGGCGTTGCTCTTAGGTGTAAAAGGAATCTGCGTGATTGCCCACGGGGGCAGTTCTGCTGTTGCTATCGAGAATGCTATCCGGGTGGCAAAAAATGCCATCGATACCCAAGTTTTATCCAAAATAAGCGGGCAAATGTCAGATTCAGTCACTCACCATTCGGGTACTTCAATCAATCCCCCTTCGCATCCGCAATATCAAACATAATCCAACTTTTTAAAATCCAACAAAATTAAAGAATGTAAAGGAGCAATGGATTCCATGTCTCAAACACAGTCACAGTTTCCTGCCATAGGCGTGAGTATGGCCGGGGTGGGCGCTTTTGCTCCAGAACGTGTTGTCACCAATGACGAAATTTCGACCCTGGTAGAGACATCAGATGAATGGATCGTCTCTAGAACGGGAATTAAAACACGCCATGTGGTATCTGGGGATGAGACAGTCGCGAGTTTGGCAATTGGTGCTGCCAAAGAGGCCTTGGCTAGTGCGGGGATGAGTGGAGATGAAATTGATTTGATTATTGTTGCCTCCTCGACCTCAGAAACCGTTTATCCCGCAGTTTCGTGTCAAGTTCAACTAGCCATTGGGGCAAAAAGAGCGGCGGGATTTGATATGGCTCTTGCTTGCAGTGGATTTGTCTACAGTATTGTGATTGCCAGTCAATTCTTAAAGACCGGAATGTATAAAAATGCGTTGGTCATTGGGGCAGATGTCCACACACGAGTGGTGGACTGGAGTGACCGTAATACCTGTATCTTATTTGGAGACGGGGCTGGTGCGGCTATATTAAGTGCTCACCCGGGAGAACCCGATCAATTTTTGGCAGCCAACCTGCATTTAGACGGTTCTAAAGGGCCAGAGCTCACGCTGTATCAAACACTCAAAAACTGTCCCCTGGTTGAAGAAAAGTCCGAAATAAATCCCTACCTCTACATGAACGGTAAAGAGATGTTTAAGTTTGCCGTCGGTATTGTACCTAGTTCCATTCATGAGTCCTTAGAGCAGGCTGGGCTCGGTATTGAGGATATTGATTACCTGGTATTGCATCAGGCAAATATCCGAATTATGCAGGCTATGTCAGAAAAGCTGGGTATCCCGAAAGAAAAACTGATTGCCAATCTTGATAAATACGGAAATACATCTGCAGCATCAATTCCACTGGCCTTAAATGAAGCTGTCCTGGATGGTCGTATTCAACCAGGCCAGCTACTTTTGCTATGTGGTTTTGGGGCTGGAGCAGCCTGGGGCAGCACGGTTCTTCGTTGGACATGTGTAGATAAGCGCTTGCAGAAAACTCATAGTGTGCAAGAAACGCTCAGTGTCTAGATATTTGTTAAAGCCAGGATTATTGTAGGAGTATTGATTGATGGACGATCAGTCTAAACCGCTTCATGTAGCCTATCTATTCCCCGGACAAGGCTCTCAAACTGTTGGCATGGGCAAAGATTGGGCGGAGCGGTATCCTGAGGCACGCCAGGTGTATGATATTTTTGACCGGCAGGTGGCCTCGTTATTACAAACCGAATCCCGACAACAAACGCTTAGTCACATTTGTTTTGAAGGGCCTGCGGAGGAATTAAAGCGCACCGTGTATACGCAGCCTGCGATTTTGGCCACCTCATTGGTCGCTTGGCAGCTGTTTTCTCAGCACTGTGCTTCGTTAAAACCAGCCAATGTGGTTGCTACGGCGGGGCATAGCCTGGGTGAATATGGTGCCCTGGTAGCCGCAGAGGTCTTGAATATTGAAACAGCAGCAAAGTTGGTAGCCAAAAGGGCTGTTCTGATGGAGGCTGCCCCTTCAGGAGCAATGAGCGCTGTTCTGGGACTTTCAGAAGAAAAAACCAATCAGGTGATTGCTCAATACAAGCAAGCCAATCCATCAGGACCAGTGATTGCTGTGGCTAACTACAATACGGCAGAGCAAATTGTGATTTCTGGTGATGCCGCTGCCATTGAGGCGGTGAGTCCAGAGTTAAAAGCGGCAGGAGCCAAGCGAGTATTGCCACTTCCTGTGGGCGGAGCTTTTCACTCTCCCTTGATGGATGTTGCGGCCTCTGATTTTAAAGCCTTTATCGACAATAGTCAGCCGGCCTTCAGCTTTTTTAATGCTCGTCTGCCTGTGGTGACCAATGTCGATGCAACCCCCACGATGAAAGGCGATCAATGCCGCGAAAAACTTAGTCAGCAAATCAATCACTCTGTCTGTTGGACTCAAACGATGCGTGTTTTGGTAGAAGACCTGGGTGTTAATACTGTCATTGAGTTTGGTCCGGGCAAAGTATTGGGCGGAATGATGCAGAAAAGTTACCCAGAAGTCGTGGTTATTAATATTTTCGACCAGCCCTCTCTAGAGGCAGCCATTGCTCTCTTCGCCGAATCTTCAGCGAGCGTGTGTTCAGTATAGAAATGTCCATAGTTTTTTATAAAGGAGCTAGTAAGTCATGTCGGATGCCGCAAATAAGGGATCACAAAAAGTCGCAGTCGTGACAGGTGGTTCCCGGGGAATTGGCCGCGCTTGTGTCGTTGCTCTGGCTGAAGCTGGTTACGATGTTGCGTTTAGCTTTGCCTCAAATAAAGCTGCCGCTTCTGAGGTGGAAGAGTCAATTCGATTTTTTGGGCGCCAGCCCTTGTCCATACAGGCCAACTCGGGAAATCCCCTAGAAGCCCAGATGTTGATTGATCAGACCATTTCTCAATGGGGTCGTATTGATGTGTTGATCAACAACGCAGGGATTACCAAAGATACATTGCTTGTCCGGATGAGTGATGAAGATTGGCAGCGCGTGATTGACACCAATTTATCGGGTGTTTTTTACACGGCTCGTGCGGCTGCCAAAGTGATGATGAAACAGCGCAGTGGCTGTATTGTTAATATGACCAGTATCAGTGGGATTTACGGAAATGCCGGTCAGACCAATTATTCGGCCAGTAAAGCCGGACTGATTGGATTTACCAAATCTCTTGCCAAAGAACTCGGTAGTCGTAACGTGACGGTCAATGCAATCGCCCCGGGCTTTATCAGCACTGATATGACCAACCATCTCCCGGTAGAAAAAATACTGGAGCACGTTCCCTTGGGTCGTCTGGGAAGCCCAGAAGATATTGCAAAAGCGGTTCTTTTTCTGGTAACATCGGGGGATTATATTACCGGGCAGGTTATCCAGGTTGATGGAGGCCTGACGCTGTAAGGAATTTTACCGTACATCAGTTTTAACAGAAGGAAGATTTATCATGGGAAACACCGCCACTTCGGTTTTAGAACGCGTCAAAAAAGTCATTATCGATCAGCTCAGCGTGGATGAAGCAGCCGTTGTCGGGTCGGCTAGTTTCACACAGGACTTAGGTGCCGATTCTTTGGACACCGTTGAATTGGTGATGGCCTTTGAAGACGAGTTTGATATCGAAATTCCAGATGAGGAAGCCGAAAAAATTCAAACCGTCCAAGATGCGGTGAATTACATCGAGAAGCACAGCAGCTAGTCTGATTGCAGTTATTGCCGTAACGCTTCTCCAGCTGACGATAGGAATATAAAATGACTTTGTTACACAGCCGCCGTGTTGTTGTGACCGGTATGGGTTCTGTAACCCCACTGGGCAACGATACAGAGACTCTTTGGAATAATCTGATCAACGGAAAAAGTGGCATAGGCTACATAACACTGGTTCCAGAGGCTGCGATGACCTGTCGTATTGGGGGAGAATGTACCGACTTTGATCCCACCCAGTTTATGGACAAAAAAGAAGCTCGTCGGATGGACCGCTTTATGCAGTTTGCGATGGCAGCGGCCATGAGTGCCTTCAAAGACGCCAAGGCTGAGGGAAATGTTGATCTTGAACGTTTGGGGGTTGTTATCGGAACAGGTGCTGGTGGGATTACCACCATTGAAAATAGCTTAATTACTGCTCTAGACAAGGGCTACGGTAAAACCAGTCCGTTCTTTATCCCGATGATGCTCTGTGATAGTGGCGCCGGCCGTGTCTCCATTGCACTGGGGGCCAAAGGGCCTAATTTAGCTATAGTGACCGCTTGCTCTACAGGGGCTGACTCCATTGGGGATGCAATGCGGATGATCCAAAACGATGAAGCGGACATGATGATTGCCGGTGGGGCCGAAGCGCCGATTACCCCCCTTTCTGTGGCTGGTTTTTCTGCGGCACGCGCCTTGTCACAACGAGATGATGAGCCCAGTTTAGCAAGTCGCCCGTTTGATAAGGGCCGTGATGGGTTCGTGATGTCGGAAGGTGCCGCAATATTGGTACTGGAAGAGCTGGCCCATGCTAAAGCCCGGGGAGCCAAGATTTACGGTGAACTCATTGGTTACGGAAGATCCTCAGATGCCCATGATATCGTGGCGCCTCCACCTGATGGAAACGGGGCTGCGCGGGCGATGAAAGCAGCTTTGCGCGATTCGGGAATTCAGCCTCAAGAGATTCAATACGTTAACGCTCATGGGACCAGTACCCCCCTGGGTGATATCGCAGAAACCAAGGCGGTTAAAAGTATTTTTGGCGATTATGCGAAAAACGGACTGGTTGTTAGCTCTACAAAGAGTATGACCGGGCATTTACTCGGTGCAGCAGGTTCTCTAGAGGCAATGATTTCTATTTTAGCCATTAATCATAAGCGTGTTCCGCCAACCATTAATCTCCAAGAAGCCGATGATGAGTGTGATCTCGATTACGTGCCAAATGCCAGTCGCGAACTGCCAGCACTCACCACTGCCATGACCAACTCCTTTGGTTTTGGTGGGCACAACGCCTCGTTGATTTTCCGGCAGTATAGTAATAACTAAACGGGGCCTGGAGTCGTTCGTTTTGCAGCCTAATCTCATGACAGAACGCCAACAACGTGAGGCAGAATTTCACGATCAATGGGCCAAAGAAATTGATATTGAGGCCATCGACCCCGCCATAGCCTTTACGGCTAAAACCGCGATTGAAACCCAGTTTATTCTCCAAGATATTTCTAAATCCCTCGGGCCGTTAGAGTCGTTAACGGTCTTGGATATGGGCTGTGGGGCTGGTGAATCGGCTGTCTATTTTGCCAAGCAAGGTGCCCGTGTTTTAGCGACCGATATTTCACCTGGTTTTATTCACTGTGCCCATGCCTTAGCTGCACATCATCAGGTGCAGATTGATGCCAGAGTCTGTGCCTCAGAGGCAATGCCTTTTGAAGGGAATAGCTGTGATGTTGTCTTTGCAAACGGGGTACTTCACCACGTTGATATCCCCCCCACAATGCAAGAAGTTCAGCGCCTTTTGAGAGTTGGGGGGAAAGGCTATTTTATCGAACCCTTGCCGTATAACCCGGTGATTAATGTTTACCGCTATATGGCCCGAGAAGTGAGGACAGTCGATGAGAAACCGCTGACTCTGGCTGATGTTCAGGTCATTCGTGACTTATTCCCCAAGACAACTGTGCATTACTTCTGGTTGACAACCTTGATTGTATTTTTGTACTTCTTTTTGGTGGAAGGTGCTCATCCAGGGAAAGTGCGCTACTGGAAGAAAGTATTGTATGACGCGGACAAATATCAATGGTTCTTTCAACCGTTGGCCCAATTAGACGCCTTTCTCTTCCGTTGTCTACCGCCGATTGGTCTGCTGTGCTGGACCATGGTGATCGCCGTTGAAAAAGAATAAAAGTTGAAAAAGAATAAAAACGGCGATTTCAGGTAAATGGAGCGCTATTTTTAAGCGCCGTGACACTTTTTGAACTTTTTTCCGCTCCCGCACGGACATAAGTCATTACGTTGCGGTTTTTGTGCTACAGAGACAGGCTGTCCTGCAGCAGCGGCACTGAGTTGCTCATTTGTATCGACCCCGTAGCTGTCGATATCTTCGTGAGACAGAGAGGCATCTTCCATGGCTTCAGTCAGTGCAGTGGGCACAAACTCTTCTTCTACCGGGGTTTGTAATTGGTCTAACTGAATTTCAATACGGGCTCTGAACAGCAGGGAGACAGCCTCTTCCTGAATGTCGTAAGTCATGGTCTGAAACATTTCAAAGGCTTCACGCTTGTACTCAATCAGGGGATCTTTTTGACCGTAGGCTCGCAAGCCGATTCCTTCACGCAGAGAGTCTAGGTTGTGCAGATAATCAATCCATTTGGCATCCACGACGGCCAGTAGCACGTCCCGTTCTACCCGGCGCAAAGGGTGACGATTGGCAAGGGATGTGGTGGCTTGATCGTCAGATCCTTCAGTGGGGTGCTCGTCTTCTAATCCCAGTAATCGAATCCCGTGAGTGTTTGCCAAGTCTTCTGCCACACGGGTCATCTCGGATTCCAGTGCCTCATAGGCCTCTTGAGCTTTGCTTTGTAGCGTGTTCAATATATCCTTGTATGCCGTTTTATTGAAAGAGTCTGGTTCAATGTCAGCGAATGCGGGCACCATGGCAGACATTTCAGCCATTAACGCATGGAGTGCTTCGCTGTCCCACTCTTCATCACGCTGAGAGCGTTCAGCGGAGATATGTCTTGGCACGATCCGGGCAATCGCGTTTTGCATCATATTGAGCATCTGCTCTCGCAGGTTATGCCCTTCGAGCACCCGTCGACGTTGTTCGTAGATGAGTCGGCGCTGTTCGGTCAGAACGTCATCGTATTTCAAAATGTTCTTGCGCAGATCGAAGTGGTAGGCTTCCACTTTGCGCTGTGAGCCTTCGACGACCTTACTGACCATCCCTGCACTGATGGGCATGGTTTCATCCACATTGAGCAGATCCATCAGACCAGCCACCTTCTGGCCGCCAAAAATGCGCATCAGGTGGTCTTCAAGAGAGAGGTAGAATTTGGTAGAGCCAGGATCCCCTTGCCGCGCCGCACGGCCACGAAGCTGATTGTCGATACGACGCGATTCGTGCCGTTCTGTGCCGATGATATGAAGTCCACCAGCCTCAACGACTTTGGCCTTTTCGGCTTCAGTGATGGTTTTTTTCTCTCGAACCAGTCGCTCATAGTCGTCAGACGACAGACTTCGCCAGTCGGTATTTTTTTCGGCTAGCTCTGCTTTTGCAAGGTATTCCGGATTACCACCCAGCAATATATCAGTTCCACGACCGGCCATGTTAGTGGCAATGGTGACAGCTTGATACCTACCGGCTTGGGCGACGATGAAGGCTTCTTGTTCATGGTGTTTGGCATTAAGGACATGATGGGGGAGTCCTTTTCGAATAGCGAGCACCGTATTCAACGTTTTTTCAAGCCCTTTAAGCCAATCAGCAAGCTCTGTTTGTGCATATTTTTCTGCAGCACGGGCAAAAGCACCGGGGCTTTGAGCTTCTGGAGAGCGAAGCATACCAGCAAATTCTGTCAGAAGGTCTTTTTCATTGTTTTTTTCGAGCTGTTTGACCAGCCGGGCGGCTTTTTCCCGGAGATGTTGGGTCAATTCCATCGGGGTGGTGAGTAGTGAGGAAATCCATTCGGATTTCTCAATAGAGGTGGTGCCTACCAGGACCGGTCGCCCCTGCTCGTGGCATTCGACAATCTCTTCAATCACCTTGTAGAACTTGATCTTCTCGTTTTTGTAGATCACATCTGGGTAGTCTGTCCGCACATCACTACGGTTGGTCGGCGTAGCCGTTACCTCTAGGTTGTAAATCTTGCCAAATTCAGCTTCTTCTGTCATGGCTGTTCCAGTCATCCCAGAGAGCTTAGGATACAGCCGGAACAAATTCTGAAAGGTTATACTGGCTAGCGTCTGTGTCTCATCCTGGATGGAAACCCCTTCTTTGGCTTCCACAGCTTGATGAAGCCCGTCACTCCAGCGCCGGCCTTCCATTAAGCGACCGGTAAATTCATCCACAATCACGACCTGATTGTCTTTAACGACATAATCAATATCCCGGCGGAAGAGCTCTTTGGATTTCAGGGCTTGTAAAAGGTGATGGGCCAAATTGGTTTTAAGATCAAAGAGATCGTCTACGTTCAAGAGTTCCTGAGCGCGGTCAATCCCTTCTTCAGTCAATACAACATTGCGCGCCTTTTCATCGACCGTGTAATCCCGTTCTTTTTGTAAGGACGGGGCAATACGGGCCATCATCCGGTAAGTATCGGCAGATTGCTCCAACCGGCCGCTGATAATCAGTGGAGTTCGGGCTTCATCAATCAAGATACTGTCAACTTCGTCAATAATGGCGTAATTGTAGGGGCGTTGGCATAGCTGCGAGAGTGAGCCCGCCATATTGTCTCTTAGGTAGTCAAAACCAAACTCATTATTGGTGCCGTACGTGATATCACAGCCATAGGCGTATTTTTTTTCTGCGGCGCTATCAAAACCTCGTTGCTGAGAAAGCACCAGACCCACTGAGCGGCCTAAAAACTGATAAATCGTTCCCATCCACTCAGCATCGCGCCGGGCAAGGTAATCGTTGACAGTGACAATATGGACGCCTTTACCGCTGAGCGCATTGAGGTAGGCAGGG
>CAZZIY010000060.1:0-9842 GCA_964654525.1 uncultured Vampirovibrionales bacterium
TTCTTGAGGGCTTTGGGTATAATCTAAAACTCCTAAATTTCGCTAAAAACGGGGTAGCCTAAACAATGACCACACCGACAAGAACAAAGCATGCCAAAGTCTCTCCTGATTGTTTGGAGCTGGGATCGCCTCTGCCCCCTTTGGGGATTAGAGAAATCTTGAGCATACTGCCACATGCGTACCCATTTTTATTGTTAGATAAGGTTACTGAGCGACATCATGGGACATGTATCAAAGGTTACAAGAACCTTACCATTAATGAACCCTTCTTTCAGGGACATTTCCCGGGTAATCCCATTATGCCAGGTGTGTTGCAACTAGAAGCACTGGCCCAAATTTGTACCATATTAATGCATGAAATGCCTGGTACCATCGGGAAATTGGGTGTATTTGCCGGTATGGATAACGTTCGTTTTCGTCGAATGCTTCGCCCGGGAGACCGTTTTGATATGGAGGCCGAAGTGACTAAATTCCGTCCACCTTTTGCAAAATCACATGCCAAAGGCTTTGTAGAGGGTGAGCTGGTGATTGAGGCGGATTTGATGGTGTCGTTTGTTGATGCTGATGCAAATGGATAGCAGTAAAAGGATAGCTGCTAGATATAGCTGCTAGATTAGGATAGGCTAATGACACAAACTCACATACACCCCTCAGCCATCATTCATCCCAAAGCAGAAATTGACGACGGGGTAACAATTGGCCCTTATTGTGTGATTGGGCATTCTGTCAAAATTGGATCAGGGACTGTTCTGGCTTCACATGTGGTGATTGATCCTTATACCACGGTCGGTTCAGAATGTGATATCGCCTCTTTTGCAGTTTTGGGTGGGAAACCGCAAGATCATAGCTATAAAGATGAGCGCTCCTTCGTTGAGGTAGGCAACCGTGTGGTTATCCGTGAGGCCGCGACGATCAACCGAGCCACAGGTGAAGATAAGATCACCCGAGTGGGAGACGGCAGCATGATTATGGCTTACTCTCACCTGGCACATAATGTGGTGGTGGGGCAAGAAGTGACTATTGCCAATAATGTGCAACTGGCTGGCTATGTGGAAGTTGGGGATTATAGCTTTATTTCTGGATCCAATGTCTTTCATCAATTTGTTCGGATGGGAAAATACTCTATCATGGGTGGCTTTAGCGGTACCCGGCAAGATATACCCCCATTTTCAATGACAGATGGGCGCTTGGCCACCGTGGTTGGTATCAATAAAGTTGGTCTCCGTCGACGTGGGTTTAATCAAGAGCAACGTCAAAGGATACGAAAAGCCTTTCAAATGCTGTGGTTCACTAAGTTAAATTTCCCTGAGGCTATGGCTTCTGTTGAAGAAGAGATGGGTTTTGACCCGCATATTCAAGAGTTACTCACGTTTATTAAAACCTCTAAGCGGGGTATTCGACGCCCTATTATCGAAGCGTCACAATTAGACGATCCAGGACAAGCGCTGGACTCAGCCGAAGATATGCTGGAAGATGAAGATATGCGCCGGGGAAGAGAGTCCGCTTTACGAGAACAGGATCACCTCGAGGCTTATCATGGTGCAACGTAAAGAAATGAATAAATCCATTCGCGCTGTGGTTCTGGCTGCCGGCAAAGGCAGTCGGATGAAAACAGACATCCCTAAAGTGCTTCATCCGCTTTTTGGTAAACCCTTGCTTGCCCGGGCCTTTGATCCTCTGGAGCGTCTTGGGATTAAAGACATTGATGTGGTTTTGGGGCACGGAAAACCGATTGTTGAGGAATGGTTGAAGGACTACCAGAGCACTGCACACATGCATCCCGTTCATCAAACAGAGCAGCGCGGTACAGGCCATGCGCTTCAGGTGGTCGATGCCCATTGGCAAAAAGCACAACCAGAAATTTCCCCTGAATGGGTATTGGTTACTTCTGGAGATGTTCCCTTTGTCTCTGCCGCTTTGCTAAAAACCCTTCTAGAGACTCATCAAGCTACTCAAGAAACGGACCCCAAAGTTGCCATGACCCTCGTCACAGCCCGTATGGATCACCCTGATGGATACGGTAGAGTGGTGATTCAAGATGAGTGGGTACACAAAATTGTTGAAGACAAAGATGCAACGCTTGAAGAAAAAGTAATTCAACAAGTCAATGCAGGTATTTACTGTTTTTCGTGGGCGTTAATTCGACCATTACTGAGTCAACTGTCATCTAATAATGCCCAAGGTGAGTATTATCTGACAGATTTGGTCAGCTTATGCCTGAAGGCAGGGCACCGTGTCCGATGGTGTGAAAGCCGAGATCCCCTGGAAACCTTCGGGATTAATAATCAGCTAGACTTGGCCACCGCACATCATGTGATGAATAACCGCAGCATGAATCAACTGATGGTTGAGGGAGTGATTATTTTAGACCCACCCAACACCTTTATTGCCCCAGAAGTGCGGATTGATCCGGGGACTATTGTCTTTCCTGGCTGTGTGCTTATGGGGTCGATTTATATCGGATCTCATTGTCAGATTGGCCCAAACACGGTGATGCAAGGCATGGTTCAGGTAGGAGAAGGATCTCAGGTTGTTGCTTCTGTCGTAAAAGATTCAGTGATTGGGTCACAGACGGTTGTAGGACCCTTTGCACATCTACGGGACGGCACTGAACTCCGCGATCAAGTGAGAATTGGCAATTTTGTGGAAGTGAAAAATACTTATGTAGCGGCGCAAACCAATGCAGCCCATCTGTCTTACTTAGGTGATGCCTCATTAGGCCAGCAGGTCAATATTGGCGCAGGGACAATCACGGCCAATTATGACCCCATTCGGCAAGAGAAGCACCGAACCGTCTTAGAAGACCATGTAAAAATTGGCTGTAACGCGGTTTTGGTCGCCCCGTTGACTGTCGGACATCATGCGACTGTAGCTGCAGGTTCTGTTATTACTGAATCAGTCGAACCCTGGGATCTTGCCATTGCCCGTCCTCGACAAGGCGTGGTGAAAGAGTGGGTCAGTCGTGTCACAGGTGTGACTCACAACGCTTGAATAAAACCATCAATTTGCTACAATAGACTCTTCAACTTACGAATAAATCCTAATATATACATTTTTTTCATTTTTACATTTTGAGTGTGTGAGTTCTTCGGGTTAGCGGGAATGTGTTATAGGGAAATTTAGTTCTATGCGCCTCAATGCGCTCCAGCACCACGCGGGAGTGAAGCCAGTTAAAGCGATAACGACGCCTGAGTCGGTACGGGTTATTTCACCTGTGCTTTTTGGGCGTGTTGCTGTTCCAAAAGGACCCGATGGTCCTGCGTATGGGACGTTGGTTAACGGCCAAAAAGTTACGTTTAGCCTATGGGCGCCTCGGGCTAAAGCAGTAGATCTGGTGATACTGAGGTCGTTGACTCCTGAAGAACCTAAAGATATCGCCAATCTTGAAAAACGAATAATCGACACCGTGCCGATGGAAGCACAAGCAGAGCCAGGCAGTTTTGCCGTGAGTCGAAAGAAAACACCGCCGGGTAGTTTGTATATGTATCGATTACATCTACCTGATGGCACGACAACCCAATTATTGCCTGATCCTCGCTCTCGCTTTCAACCAGAAGATGTTCATGGACCTTCTCAGGTGGTTGCTCCAGATGGGTACGCCTGGGCTTCCTCCAGAAAAAGAATGCATGTTGACCCCAGAAAGCTGATTCCCTACCGCTTACATGTGGGAACATTTACCCCGGGCGGACGCTTTAGTGATGTGATCGATCGTCTCGATTATATTCAAAAAGAACTGGGCTATAACGCTATCGAACTAATGCCGGTGCAAGAGTTTGCTGGTCGGTGGAATTGGGGATACGACATGGTCAGTCTGTTTGCTCCTGAAAACGCATACGGACGCCCCGAAGACCTGAAAAAATTGGTGGACGCCGCTCATCAGCGTGGAATGACCGTGGTGTTGGATGTTGTTTATAACCACCTGGGTCCGGAAGGTAATTATTTGAAATCCTTTGACCCTCACTATACTTCGGCCCCGGGGCCTTGGGGAGACCGCTTCCACTGGAAAAATCCCAAAGCCATGTCTGTTGTGACGGATAATCTGCGCCAGTGGGTGGATGAGTTTCGCATTGATATGTTCCGCTTTGATATGGCCAACATGTTTGGAAGCCACGACAGCGAAACCAACGAGGTGTTGGGAACCATCGGACAATTTATGCGCAAGATGGAAGAGAAATCAGGCCGTCCGATACACCGTTTCGCTGAAGACCCCCGGCCGTTTCCGGCGTTAACCCGCCCTGTAGAGCAAGGTGGGTTGGGCTTTACGGCACAGTATAGCTTCCCGTTCCATCACCGGCTTAAAAGCGTGATCACCGGACAATCCCATATGGGTTCTTCCACTGAGCCAGGAGATCTCTCTTGGGTGTTGGAAAACGGAGACGATTTCCCTCATCAGCGGGAAAGTTTGCATCGCTCCGTCCATTTCTTTGAGTCTCACGATGAAATTGGCAATCATGATGGACGGCGGGCCATTCATAAAACCAGTCGAGATCGCTACTTACTGGGCAGCCTGCTCAAATACGCATTACCCGGGGTGCCGAGAAACTTTATGGGCGAAGAGTACGGTGAGAAGAATCCGTTTTACTTTTTCGTCGATTTTAGTGACACAGTCTGTGTCAATGGCGTTAAATCTGGACGAAAATCAGCACCGCAACCGGATTGTATCGAAAACAAAGAGGGAAACTTTCAACAATCTAAGCTGTCTTGGGACAAAGATCCAGGCATACTGGCGGCTACGCGTGATATGATTCGTCTACGTAAGACGATTCCCTCTTTATGGCAAGGCGATCAGCGTCAAATGACTATCGACCGCTCGTATTTAGGGAGTCGGGTACTGGCGGTTCACCGGCGGGGGGTTGAAAACCCACAGGATGAATCACTGATTATTATGAATTTCTCGAATTTTGGGTACAGCAAGCAGGAGTACGGCCTTAGGATGCCGCCGGGGCAATGGAGAGAAGTCTTTAATAGTGCTGATCAGGCCTATCAAGGACCGGGGCCAACTAATCACGGTGCTGTGCTAACGCCAGAATCCAGCAAAATCAACTTGCCAGCTTGGAGCATGGCTGTGTTTACAAAAATAAAATCGTAAGCACTACCCTATACTAGTGCTTTAAGGGGCCTGTAAGCGTTTTTCCACAGCCTCAACAAGCACATCAAAACTGCTAGACTCTCCCAGACGGCTGCCAAACTCATTTAAGAGCGTGATGCGAATCTGATCATCTAGCTGGCACTGGTTTAAGTAACGATAAACAGATTCTGGGCTTAATCCCTGGGCTTCATCTGTTAACAGGTTCAAGAATTCTTCGCGCACAGAAGCAGATTCAAAGAGTTCATCTTGTGTAAACCACAAAAGGGCAGGTGTTAGCTGCTCAGCCTTGAGCCGCTGATCAAGCAGCTTCTTTAAGTTAGGATTCTCGGGAGCGGGTTTCATAAAAGGACTTTCTTTAATCTCAGACAAACGGGTTACATCACACACAGCTTGGATACATAAACGGAAGAAACAAAGCCCGTTACAATGAAAGATGTTGAAAGCGATTGAAGTAAATAACGAGGCTCTTTGTGACTATCATCACACAGAAAGAAAAAACCAGGGACCCACAAAAATTGATCCAGATGCTGCGGAGTTTACATTTCTTTAGATGGTTACTGGTTTTGCTGCTGCTTTGTTTTTCGGGCTGTGTGCCTACGCCAGAAAAGACAGGCTCAGTGAATACGCCTGACACGCTTGAGTTTTCTATCTGGGGAGGCCCGGCTGAAAAGGCCTTGTACCAGCAGGAAATAATGGCCTTTGAAGCCCTTCACCCACACATTCACATTACGCTGCTGCATATTCCCGATAATTATTATCAAAAGCTTCATCTACTGGCAGCCAGTGACTTATTGCCCGATATCGTGATGATCAATAGCCAGTATTTGCCCGTTTATGCCAGTCACGGTCTATTTGAGGATTTGAGTGGGTTTCGCCTTGAGGACTCAACGTCATCAGAATCATTAACGGATGTATTTTATCCGAATGCATTAAAGGCCTTGGAAACACCCATTGATCCTTCAAAAAAACCTGTATTGGTGGCCATCCCCAGGGATATTTCCAATCTCGTTGTCTATCTTAATAAAGAGGCCTTTCGTCGGCATCATCTCCCCTTGCCCGCGGCGAATTGGACGTGGACAGATCTGATCAGAATCGGCAAAATTCTCACAGTGGACAGCGATCACGACGGTCGTCCGGAGCAATACGGGTTGTCTTTCTATAAAAATCCGCCACTCTATTGGCTCCCTTTTGTGTGGAGTGCGGGAGGGGATTGGCTGAGTCAGGACGGACGCAATGTGGCGTTGAACACAAAAGAAGCCCAAGAAGGGCTCCGGTTTTACCAAGGGCTCAGGCAACAGTTTCATATCGCCCCGCGGCAAGAAGAGAGTGGAAGCCGATTGATGAGCGAACTTTTTCTCAATCAGACTATTGCAATGATGATTTCTGGCCGGTGGACAGTGCCCGTTTTACGGCAGAAAGCAACATTTGATTGGGATGTTCTCCCTCTGCCACGTGGGAGTAAGGGATCAAAAGTCGGGATTGATGCCACAGGGTATGCCATTTCTCATGCAAGCAGGCATAAGGAAGCGGCAAGGCTCTGGGTACAATTTTTATCCTCTCGACGCGTGCAAGAAAAACTGGCGCAAAGCGGTCTACTGGTTCCCGCTCGACAAGATGTAGCAAAATCAAAAGCCTTTCTCGATCCGTCTAAAAAGCCAGGAGCGCAAGCTCGTGTGTTTTTGGATATTATTCCCTCTGGGGTTCCCACACGCAGTCATCCCCGGTGGAATGAACTGTCTGAGGCCTTAAACCATGGGTTTGAACCCGCCTGGAATGGAGAGGAAACGATCCAATCGGCTACTGAACGGTTGATGCGACAAATACAACCATGGCTGGAGCACCCATGAAGCAATCGCCTGTTAATTCCCGATTCTGGCCTGTGGTATTTATCGCGCCATGCGCCTTGGGAGTGTTGGTGTTCACCTATTGGCCTACGCTGCAATCCCTCTATTACAGTTGTGCGGATTGGAATTTGCTAGGACGTCCACACTGGGTGGGGGCGGCAAATTATAGTCGCTTATTCCAAGATCCTCAGTTTTTTCAAGTGATGCAAACCACCTGGTTGTTTGTAGTGGGAAGCACCGTATTGGAAGTGGGTGGGGGGCTTTGCTTGGCCTTGCTTTTGAACCGGGAACTGAAATGGGCTGCCTGGTACCGACTGAGTTATTTTTTGCCCTTTGTCACCCCGATGGTGGCGGTTTCTTTGGTGTGGGGCTGGATTTATGACCCTGATATGGGGATATTGAATCAGGTGTTGTCGCAGCATATTCCCTGGCTGTATCAACCGTCCACCGCAATGCTGTGTATTATGGTGCTGCGGCTCTGGAAAAATGTGGGTTATGCCATGTTGTTGTTTCTGGCAGGCTTACAGGCGATACCTGTGAGTCTTGATGAAGCGGCAAGCTTGGACGGGGCGGATCCATGGCGTCACTTTTGGTGTTTAACCTTCCCGATGCTTTCTCCCACCGTGTTTTTTGTGGTGCTTATTACGATGATCAACGCATTCCAGAATTTTGATGCTGTGTATTTACTTACCCAGGGCGGACCAAACGGCAGTACGCAGGTTTTAATCTACTGGATGTTTGAGCAGGCTTTTCTTCGGTATCAGATTGGCCCAGCTTCTGCCACAGCTTATGTCCTATTTGCGGTCATTATGGTACTCACGCTGATTCAGTGGCAGCTACGTAAGCGCTGGGTTTTGTTTGAGGGAGATGTTTCATGAGATCGACAGGGCCACACTTGCTGAGGACATTCTGGCCGCAAGTTATTTTGCTGCTTGGCAGTGTGCTGATGCTTTACCCCTTTGTCGCGATGATCGTGATCTCGTTTCCTCAGGGATCGACTGAAGCGTATTGGCGTTTATTTCAGACATTACCGATGGGCTTGTACACCTGGAATAGTTTTTGGGTGGCTGTGCTAAGTACCATTGGAACAGTGATTTTATCTGCCTTGGCAGGGTACGGGTTTGCCCGCCTTCATTTCCGAGGAAAATCGGGGCTGTTTCTGTTGTTTCTGATCACCTTGATGGTGCCGCCACAGGTTAATCTGGTGCCGCTCTTTTTTCTGATGAAGCAATTGCACTGGCTCAATACGATGAATGCTTTGGTCATTCCAGCTATATTTAGTGCGTTTGGGGTGTTTCTGATGCGGCAATGGTTTCAGGGATTCCCCGTAGAGTTAGAAGAGGCTGCTTATCTTGACGGATGCTCTGTCTGGCAGACGTTCTGGTGGATTGCTTTCCCATTGGCTGCTCCAGCGGTTGCCACCTTGGGGATTTTTGCCTTTATCAATGCATGGAATAGCTTTATGTGGCCCTTGGTTGTCACGCATTCAGATGTGGTGAGGACGCTGCCAGTTGGTCTGGCCACACTAAAAGCAAGTTTTAGAGACATCGTTGATTGGCCTGTGGTGATGGCCGGTGCAACGGTGTCGATTCTACCGGTTGTGTTGGTTTTTTTAATTGGTCAAAAAGCCTTTATTAAGGGCATTATGAGCGGGGCGAGCAAAGAATAATGACAATCATTGAGAATAGAGGCTATAACTGAAATAGTAGCGGGTGAAGTCGGGTCAAGGCAGAAAGTAGCTCAAAACTTAACCCCGCTTCAGACAATTCTTCTGCCTCTAATTGGAACAGCGTTATCAAACGGTGAGCTTCTGTGTCATCGATTTCGTGTTGTAAGGCACAGACAACCGCCTTGAGGGTCTTTTCTCTGGAGAGTGTTTGACGGTTTTGATGTTTGTGGAATCTCTGTGCTGTTTGCTTGGCGATCGTTCGGGCAATGCTTCGATCTGATTTTATTTTCCGAGACTTTGTTTTTTCAGGGCTGGGAGGATTGTGACTGGCTTTTCGACGAGGCATAGGGATCTTTTCATTTCAGCAAAACAAAGTATGTGCATGAGATTCTAGGGCTATTCGCCTCTGGCGGCAAGCAAGAATTGAAAAGTGGCTTGCCAAGCCGTCATTACCGGTATACCGTTGTAATGACACGGGTTAAAGGTGATTATTTGGAGTATTGAATTATGGCCAAAGCCATCAACTGGCCAAACTCTTTTAGAGAGACTATCTTGGCAGAAGGCACAGAAACAGTCTATACAGCTGTGAGGCTGGGTCGCTTATATTATGACCATTGCTTTTGGGTGGATCAGGAAGTTGTGGATATCCGAGTGAACCATTTACGAATTCGCAAAGGGGTTGTGCAAGGGGATTTGGCTCTTTATGCTATTGCTGATATACCCACAGACGTGTATTCTCGCTTAAGACCCGGTATGCAAGATCAAGAGAGTCTGGTGAATTATTTAAAATCCACCTACGCCGATGATACCGTAACCTTAGAGACTCTGGTGACTGTGGTGAATTACAAAAACCTGCCTGTGATAGCTGATGAGATTGAAACACCCGCCAATGCGGGAGATCCCCATCACGTCGCTTCTTAACGCTCAGTATAAAAAGCCCTCAGAAGCTCTGGACCGAAGCTCTGGAACTCTGAGGGCTTTGTTATTATGTTTTATCGATTCATGAACTGTGCTTTAAAAGATGATAAGCTCGGTCTAAGCCAATCAGACTGGCGTGATGGGCGGCTTCATTAATCGCTTTGATATCTTCACGAATATCATTAGGTGGATCCTGATGATGGGCGTGATGAGAAACCTCAATGCGGCTAATGCTATGGAGTTCATCCACCTCGGTCCATTGATGATGCCATGGGGCTGGGTTTAAGTGTTTTGGTAAAGACATTGGGTTACAGTCCTTTCT